>CADBNY010000115.1 GCA_902796215.1 uncultured Erysipelotrichaceae bacterium
GATTGTTCAACTTGTTCTGTTTGAAAATTATCACTTACAATAATTGTCTCTAAATTAGAATCATTGGAAAACATCCATGACATATTTATTACCTTTGATGTATCAAAACTACTTAAATCTAATTTTTTTAACTGCGTCATATTTGCAAACATTTGCTGCATACTAGTAACTTTAGAAGTATCAAAATTACTCAAATCAATATTCTCTAGTGAACTATTATTAGAAAATAGAAAAAACATATTTTTTCATATTCTCACCTATTATCAGCATAACATATTGAATAAATCAAAACATTTATATTTTTTTTATAAATGCAAATTAATATAAAAAAAAGAGGATTGCTATTTAGCAATTACCTCACAAATTAACTTACTAATTTCAGTAGGATCATCAATAGGAAGACCTGCTATCATTCGAGCTTCACTATATAAAATCTTAGTGTATTTCTTAAATTCATCTTTATCCTTCTTATATAGTTTCTTTAACTTATCAGCAATAGGATGTTTCTCATTAATTTCAAGAACAGTCTCTGCTTTGATTCCCATATCATTTGGCATAGCATCAAATACCTTTTGCATCTCTATTGATACATCACCTTTTGTTGTTAAACAAACTGGATGAGATTTCAATTTATTACTAAAACGAACATCACTAACATCAAAAATTTCTTTTTTCATAGCTTCTAATAAGTCAGAATTATCTTCATTCGTCTTTTTAATTTCCTCTTTTTCTTCATCAGTATCCAAATCCAAATTACCATCACTAACATTAGCAAACTTCTTACCATTATACTCTTGTAATGCAGTAATACAGAATTCATCAACATAATCTGTTAAATATAAAATATCATATTCCTTATCACGAACTTGTTCAACTTGAGGTAATGAATTAATTTTGGAAATAGAAGCACCAGAAGCATAATAAATAGATTCTTGCCCTTCTTTCATTTCTTTTACATATTCATCAATTGTAATAAGTTTTTCATGTTTTGAAGAATAAAACATAACTAAATCTTTTAACTTATCCTTATCTTGTCCAAAATTATTATACACACCATATTTTAATTGAACACCAAAAGTTTTAAAAAAGTTAATATACTCTTCCCTATCACTTTTTAACATAGATTCTAATTCTTTACGTATTTTTCCTTCTATATTTTTCGCAATTAACTTTAAACTTTGAGATTCTTGTAATAATTCACGAGAAATATTCAAACTTAAATCTTCTGAATCAACAACACCCTTTACAAAACTAAAATAATCAGGTAAAAGATCAGCACACTTCTCCATAATAAGAACACCATTAGAATACAAAGAAAGTCCTTTTTCATATTCCTGAGTATAATAATCATACGGAGCATGACTAGGAATAAATAATAATGATTTATAAGAAGTCATACCTTCAACAGAAGAATGAATAACTTTCAATGGTTTATCATAATCATTAAACTTATCCATATAAAAATTTTCATAATCCTCATCTTTTACTTCACTCTTAGGTTTCTTCCAAATAGGAACCATACTATTTAACGTTTCTATTTCTTTAATATCTTCATATTCATGCTTCTCTTCATCTTTTAATTCATGATGAGTACATTCCATCTTAATTGGAAAGCGAATATAATCAGAGTATTTCTTTACCAATTGTTTTAATTCATATTCGTTTAAATATTTATCATATTCAAACTCATCGGTATTCTCTTTAATATGTAGTTCAATTTTTGTACCATGCCCATCCATTTTAGATTTCTTTATTGTATACCCATCTGCACCTTCACTCTCCCAAAGATAAGCATCCTCACTATCAACACTACGCGATAAAACAGTAATTTTATCACTAACCATAAAGGCAGAATAAAAACCTACCCCAAATTGACCAATAATATCAATTTTTTCATCTTTCGTCATATTTTCTTTAAAAGACAAAGAACCACTTTTTGCAATCGTACCTAAATTTTCTTCTAATTCACTTTTAGTCATTCCACAACCATTATCAGTAATAACTAATACACGATTATCTTTGTCAAACTCAAGATTAATTTCTAAATCATCTTTATCTACCTTTAACTTTTTATCCGTTAAACTTCTATAATACAATTTATCAATCGCATCACTTGCATTACTAATTAATTCTCTTAAAAATATATCTTTATTTGTATAAATAGAATTAATCATTAAATCTAATAACCTTTTTGATTCAGATTGAAATTCCTTTTTTGCCATAATATCATCTCCTATTTCTTGCATACAAATAATATATACCACTTATTTTAGCAGTTGTCAATAATGAGTGCTAAAAAATATTTTTTATAAAACAAAATGTAAAAAAATAAATCTTAGAAACAAAATATTTTACAGAAAAGTGCTTTTAATGTTACAATAATATTAAATATAAAATAGAAGGTGATTATATGAATGAAAATGGTTTTGGATTTGTAGACTATTCAGTTTTTACTGATGCCAGCAAAAATATTAATACTGCTAATAAAGCAATAGAACAAGCAGAAGATGATTTAAAAGTCTGTCAAACACAATTAGGTAATGAAGCCATCTTCATGGGACCTATTGCCGATACTTGTAAAGATGAATTTACAAAAATATCACTACAAATTTCTAGTATGAAAGAAAACTTTAATGCTATGAATACTTATTTATCTACTACAAGCGAAAATTATAAAACGACGGATAGTAATGAATCTAAAAAAATAATAGAATCTGGTATAAAAAACCAAAAAACTAATAAAAAGAATATTAATACAGATAATATCAAATCTGGTACAAATGTTTCAAATGCTCTTTCAAAATATAAAGATGAATTAGAAAATGCTGAATATGCTACTGTTAATGATAAAATTTTTACAACTACTACAAATGAAACAATTAATGGTCAACCAGTAAAAGTAACCCATGTTGTAATTAATGATCCAAGTCAAATCAATGGAGCTCCTGCCAATGGAAGTTATGCAAATGGCGTAGAAACTGCATCTTCAGCAGCTAGTCGACTAAATTCCACTATTTTAGTAAATGGTAGCCATTTCATAAGTGATGGAAGAGAGGACTTAAAAGGTGGAAATCATATTGCCATTGTAAATGGTCAAATAGAAACAGATGGCGTATCTGGTGGTCAAGAATTACTACTAGACAATAACGGAAACATTTATAATGCAGAAGGAAAAACTGCCCAAGAATTGGTAGATGCTGGTGTAAAATATAGTTTTGCTTGTCACAGTACCCAAGTAATTGAAAATGGCGATATATCACCAAGTTATAATGAACCAGAAAAATATATAAGAACTGTTATTGGACAATCAAATCCAGGAGAATATTATATTGTTACTGATACTACAGAAAATAACGCATTAAGCGATACCGCTCAATATTTAGCAGATAAAGGATGTAATAATGCCTATAGTCTAGATCAAGGAGGAAGTGTTACTCTAGTAAGAGATGATGAAGTAATTAATGAACCAAGAGATGGATCTGAAAGACAAGTAGGAGACTTTTTATATTTTACATCTTAAAAAAATACATAATATAAAAAGTGATTATAAATCACTTTTTATTATTAAAGAAAGGATCAAATATGAATTTAGACTTTAATCAAATAATAAATAACATAAAATTTGACTATAATTCTCCAGTAATAATTAGCTATTTAATTATTTCTCTAATAGCTTGTTTCTTAAACTATCTAACAAGAGGAAAAACAAATAAATTATTTTTTTGTAATTACAGAAGTTCCCCTCTAAATCCCCTAACCTATATTCGCCTATTTTCTCACTGTATTGGACATAAAGATTGGGACCACTTTATAAGTAACTTCTTATACATCTTATTAATTGGACCTATGATAGAAGAAAAATATGGAAATATCAATTTAATTATTATGCTTCTAATAACGTCCTTAATAATATCTTTATTTAATATTATCTTTCATAATTATTGTATTACAGGAGCATCTGGGAATGTTTATATGTTAATTGTTTTGAGTTCCTTTTCTAATATAACAGAAGGAAAAATACCAATAACTTTAATCTTAATTTTAATATTCTATATAACAAGTGAAATTAGAAAAAGCATTTTAGAAGGAAATAAAAAAATATATCACGACGGACATCTATTAGGTGC
>CADBNY010000116.1 GCA_902796215.1 uncultured Erysipelotrichaceae bacterium
AATTCTTTCATGATATCTACCCTCCTTATATAATTATATTTCTTTAACTGTAAAATATCAAGTGTAAATTGACACTTTTTTATTAAATGAAAAAAGTAATCAATTATAATAATCAAATTATAAAAGGAAATAACTTAGGTATTAAAAAAATCTCTATAAGAGTAATTAAAAGAGTAGAAAGTTCAGATAATAAAAAAACAATTCCATATCGTTTCATTATGAGAGACAAATTATAATTTTTCTTAAAAAATATCATCTTTATAAGAATAATAGAAAATCTTACCGAATGATTTAATAAGAAAAAACAAATAATAAGATTTACAAATTTTGGAATCATATAGAAAATAGAAAATAATAATCCTGCTACTTTTATATTTTTAATTAAAAACACCATCTCAAAAGACACCGTAAAAAGCCTCACAAGATACAAACAGATAAGAATAGGTATTCCTATTATTGATATTCCAATAAGCCATAGAAACAAGATATAAATAGTATTAAATTTAATTTCACGAAATAAATTTAAATGAGAATAATATCTCCCCATTTCTATTTGATTAACAAGCTTAGTTATATTGTTAGTAATTTCTTCATTTATTTGTTTATCAAAAAAAGCCGTAAGAAAAATACCCATTATAAAAGAAAAAATAGTTATGCTTAAAAGTAAAGACAATATTTTATTTTTTTTAAAAAAAGAAATCATACCATCACCAATAAAATATATTCCTTCTAAAAATAAGTATTCAAAAAATAAATTTACTTTTTTAGACAAATAATATATAATTAAAACTGAGGTGAAGAATAAATGAGCAATAAAGTTATTAGAATTGTTGCTATAATCATGTTAGTTGCTATGATTATGGGATTCTTCAGTGTCTTACTGAACTTTTAATAAAACAAAGAAATGGATATTAGAGTATTCTAATATCCATTATTTATTTATATATCCCTCTATTTCAGGAATTACTTCCAAAATATCCACAGCTGATATATTATATTTATTAACAATATCATTAATTCTTTCTACATTTTTTGATAAATATAGCATCAATAACCCAGCAATTCTATTTGCTGTATATTGATCAATCATTTTCCTATCTCTTCTACTAATTCTATATTTTCTACATACATCTAGTATAGGTCCATATCCATATAAATAATTTGTTAGTGATTTAGAAATCTGTTCAACTTCTTTGTTTTTATCAGTGATTGACACCTTCGTCCATACTTTCATAAAAACACCTCTTATGACACTTTATAATAACATAAAAATTTATTTTTTAAAAGAAAAAAATAATCACTTCAAGTAAGGATTATTTTCTTTTTCATGTGCTATTGTAGTAGTATCATAATGACCTGTATATAATATAGTATCATCGTCAAATTCCAAAATTTTTTTTAAACTTTGCTTCATTTCAAGATCATTACCACCAGGAAGATCCGTTCTACCAATACTTTCTTTAAAAATACAATCTCCAACAAATAAAGCTTTACTATTTGCAAAATAAAAAGCAACAGAATCTTTCGAATGGCCTGGAATAAGAAAACTTTGAAACTCAAAATCTCCTACTCTATATTTTTTTTGATCTTCCAAATTACTTTTCTTAAATATTTTAATATTTCTTTTTGTTAAAAAATTTCTTAAAGCCCCTATATGATCAACATGTGAATGTGTAATTAATATACCTAATACTTTATTATTACCAATTTCCTCTTTTATTTTAAGATAATCATCTCCTGGATCTACAACTAAACAGGTATTATTCTCAATCAACAAATAACAATTTTCGTCTAAATATCCAGTAACTATTCTTCTTATTTCCATCTAAGTCTCTCCTTAATATCTTTCTTCATATATTTTATCTACAAAAACATAATTATAATTCATATCCAATCGAAATGTGTATTTATAAATACCACTTTTTAAAAAATCAGGTAACGTCATTTTCTCATTCCCATGATATTTTACTTCCTCTGTTAAAACAATAGTTGCTCCTGTACTTTTTGCCTCTTTTAATGTTTTAGTAACTTTATATGAGGTTGCAGATTGTTGATTACAATAACCTTGTACAAATTCTCCTCTATCAGGAATATATTGATAACCAGCTATGCAAGAACTTCCTAATTGAATATTTTGCAAAGAAATATTAGTATTTTCACCAAAAAGCACTTTAATTTCTTGTCTCAAAGTTTCTTCTTTAAACGCTTTAGGTATAAAATTAGTTGATTCAACACAAACATAAGGTTCCATAGCTGTTGTGCTAAACAAATTACAATTAGAATCGTATTTATCTTTTTCAAGAATTTGTCTATATGCTAAATAAATCTTCATTTGATCATTAAACAACGGCTGAGCTAAATCTTCTCTAATATTTGTTGATACTTTACTATATAAATTTTTTACTAATGTAGAATTTAAATCCAAGTCTTTTTCTGTCTTACTTGAACTAACTGGACTACACTCATATTGAATTCTTTTAATAACAGCATTATAATTTTTGGAAGAATAATAAATATAGGCACTCAAACCCAAAATAATCAAAAATAAAAGAAATACAACTCTTCCGTTTTTTTTCTTCTTCAAATTGTTTGGTACCACACCATTTTTTAAATCACTACTTATCGTAGGAACTGGTACAGGTGGTTGTTTTTCCTGACTTATTTGAGGACTTTGGACAACACTAGGTGGAGTTTGAGCCATGGTTGGTTGATTAGCTATTGCACTCTGTTGCTGTATAACAGGTGTACTTTGAGGCATTCCTACTTGTTGTTGATTAATCACCGATTGGTTATTAACAACTGGCGATTGTGGTACAAATGCTGGTTGAGTTTTTACACCACTAGCATCAACAGGCTGTTCATTAACTGGCGCAATACGAACACCTGCCATTGGTGCTAAAGCAGGCTGTTCTTTCTGATTTACGCTACTAGCTCCATTTATAACCCCATTATTATTCATCATTCTCACCTATCCTACTATTGATTTTAAACCATTTTTTCGTTTTTTTCAAGCCAAAAAAAAAGGAAAAAATTTTCCTAATTTTTATTCAATACCTTAGTAAGAGTTTCATTAATTTCTTTAGAATCAACATTTTCAATTTTATACCAACCATAACTTGTCATTTCATCATAAGTATTAGCTTGCATCTGGATTATTTCATTCAAATGCTGTTTCAGTAAATCTCTTACTTTTTGATTAACACTTTCTAAAGTCCCATGTACATACACTTCTACAGTACTTTTTAATATTAATAAATAATTATTTAATAAAGTTTGATCATCCATTTTTTACCTCCTCTAAAAGTTTTTTTAACTTTTTTCCCATATTTTCATGAGTTTTCTTTTCTTTTACTATATATGCTACTAAGTCTTCATCTTCTAATTGATTAATAGTATCTTCTAACACTTTCACAATAATCTGTTCATGACAAATAGCATCCTCTACATATAACAACTCTTTTTGTGTCATTTTAATTCCTCCCAATAATATTATGGACAATTATTAGAAAAATAAACATTTTATTGCAACAAAAAAACTAGATATAAAATCTAGTAAATTTTAATTGGTAGCCTGTACGGAATTCGAATCCGTGAATGTTACCTTGAGAGGGTAATGTGTTAAGCCTCTTCACCAACAGGCCATACAAATCACATTAATAATTTATCATATTATAGTAAAATAATCAAGAAAAAAGACACGGTTTTCACTCCAATGTCTCTTTTATTTTTATTTTAGCAGCATCTACTGTATCCATATTAGGATACATAACCCAATCAATTAAGTTAGATAAATAAACTTTGTCTTTCCCATCTTCACCACTTACAGCTTGAGTTTCAACTTTCCAATCATCAGAATTACTTAAAACATCTTTTGCAATATTTGTAACAATCTCTTTAGGAATATTTGTCTCATATAAAGAGCTTAGTGTATTTAATGTTCTATTATAATGTAACATTGTATCTGGACTAGCAATTTTTTTAAATATAGATAAGATAATTTTTTGACAATTTTCTTGTCTTGCCTGATCGCTTCCAGGAAAAGCTATTCTTTCTCTAGCAACAGTAAGAGTTTCAATTCCATTCAAATGCTGGCATCCTTTATGAATTGTTAATTTTTTGCCAATATCTACATAAGTATCTCTTACTAAAGCATGTGTAGTAGTAAAGTTATAATCACTACAAAAATCAATTCCACCAACATAGTCAACAACATCAACTAAACTATTAGTATCAACAATCACACTATAATCAATATTAGTATCAAAAAAATTTGCTAAAGAATCTTTATTTGTATCAATCCCATGTACCTTCATAAAACTTAATTTATCACGTCTTCCATCTTTCCCAATAACTTCAATATAATAATCTCTTGGAATACTTGTTAAAAGGACCTTATGAGTAGCAGTATTTACTGTAACAATCATATTAAAATCCATTAAACCTGCAAAATCAGTTCCACCAATATAAACATTAAACTTCTCAATATTTCTATTTCTATTTAAATCTTTTTCAGTAAATACATCAAATTGATATAAAATATCATAATTATCTTTATTAATCTTATCAGAAATAGATGAAACGATATCATAAGATGATTTTTCAATTAATAAGAATGAATCTATTTCACTATTAAAATTGTCAAACATAGAATCTATATCTTGATATTCTTTCTTTTCAACTTTATATTTTTTATTTAATTTTTTAATTGCTTTATCCAAATAAACTGTTTCTGAATAAGCTGAAACTTCACTAGATATATCATCTTTTTTTCTGTTTTTACTAGATAAAGATAAAACATAATAAGTATTATTTTGATAATCCTTTTTTGAAGATGTAAAAGACTTTTTCATGAATCTATCTGTAGTAGACAAATAATAAGTCCCAAAACCATTTATAATAATAGATAAAAAAATAAGAATAATTCCAATTATTTTTAAAACAGATTTTCTAACGTTTAGTAAACTAATACCAATAATATCTATTAAAATAGAAATAACAGAAAACAAAAAAACATACTTAGAAGGTAAAAGATCAATAAAGACCAAAGCAACAATAAAAATAATTGTTACTAAAAAACATAATAAACTTAATATATTTTTTTTACATAAAAACTTTTTTTCTTTAATTTTAGATTCTTTATTCTTAGAATTCATCTTCTCACCCCAGTGAGCATATTTTATCACAAAACAAGAAAAATATCAAGAAGAAGACTACTCTACTGTTTCAGTAGCATTAATATCACGATTTCTATTCAAATCACTGTTTAATACAATCGATTCCTCTACTTCTTCAATATTAAAAGTAACTTTCTTATCCTCACTACCTCTAGTAATTAAGGTTGCTTTAACATTACTAATAAATCCCTCATTATCGATATATTTTAATAACTCCTTAATAGCTATATTAATATCCTCATCATGAATATTTTTATGATTAATTATTTTCTTTATATTTCTAGACTTTTCCTTTATATTCTTAATAATTTGCAATTCAGAATAAATCATTTTATTTTTCTCTTCATTATAATGAACTTTCTCTTCTTTAAAACTATGCTTAAATAAAATATTTTTATAAGCCTGAGTAAAAAAAGTCAAACTAAAAGCTAAAAATATAATAAAATTAGCATACTTATCTTGCAATAAAATATTAATAACAGGAATACTTTTTATAGATTTTTCAAAAAACCCAAAAATTAGTAGTGTAAATATAGGAAAAATATTTAATATTGTATTTCCATTACTAAAACATTGAATAACAGTTAATAACAATGAACTTATAGCAATTCCTATTAATAAAGAATGATTATTCTCATAAAACATTGAGATAAACCCAATAATAATAATTGAAATAGCAAACGATAAAACAATACTATTATTTTTTAATTCCTCTTTTAATTCTTCCTTATAATCAAAAACTTCATTTTCTGTTTTCTTTTTAAACAAATTTTTCATACCTAACTCTCCCTTAAAAATTATTGTATCTATTTATCTCTAATAAATCAAGAAAAAAAAGAAGACTTAATCTTCTTTTGGTATACTAGAAACATATTCTTTTAATCCATCAATTAATTCATCTATATAAGCACAACTCATAAAACAAATAACAGAATTTAATTCACTTCCTAATTTATCGATAGAATCTTTATCAATAATATCAGCGCCTTCTATTTCATCAATAATAATTTTTGACGAAATCCCAGGGTAATCTTCAGGATTTTCTCGATTACAATCAATTTCAGTTAAAAAAACTCGATCTGCCACACTTAATGCCTCTACAAATTCTTCTTTAAAATCTTTCGTTCTAGAATAAGTATTCGGTTTAAAAACAGCAACAATTCTCCTATTTGGGTATTTTTGTCTTGCTGCTTCCAATGTTGCTTTTATTTCTGTAGGATGATGAGCATAATCATCAATAATAACCATGTCTCTTATATTTTCGATTGCAAATCTTCTTTTTGCATTCTTAAACGTCTTCAAAGACTCATAAATTTTTTCTTTAGGAATTCCTAACTCTCTGCAAATTAAAATTGCAGCACAAGCATCTGCAGCCATATGTTTCCCAAATAAAGGTATCTCAAAAGAACCATATAATTTTTCATCAATAAAAATATCAAACCTAGACCCTTCCTCAATTAATTTAAGATTTTTAATAACAACATCATTAGTAAACCCAAAACCATAGAACAATACTTTTTTAGTATAATGGATTTTTTTTACTTCTTCATTATCACCATTTGCAATAACCAACTTTTTTGTTTGATTAGCAAATATTTCAAAAGCATTTCGAATATCATCAATGTCACGATAACATTCCATATGCTCACGTTCAATATTAGTTATAACAGAATACACTGGATGATACGCAATAAAATGACGATTAAATTCATCAGATTCAACAACAAAATAATCATTATCTGATGCTGCATAACCATCTCCTGCTCCAATAAAATAATTACATCCACCATTGTCCTCTAGAACATGACGAATTAAAGATGACGTCGTTGTTTTTCCATGAGTACCACTAACACCAATAGAGCAAAACATGTCAATAATTCCACCCATAACCTCATTATATTTAACAATTTTTAAGCCTAAATTCTTAACTCTTTGTATTTCGGGATGGTTTTCATGAAAAGCAACACTATAAGTAACAATCGTATCTGGATCTATCCTATGACTTTGATCTGTATAAATTGGTATATGTCTTTTTTCTAGACCAACTTGAGTAAACTTAAAAGCTTTTGCATCATCATATCCAGATACTTCATATCCTAAATCATATAGAATTTGCGCCAAAGTAGACATTCCAGTACCCTTTATCCCTATACAATAATATTTCATTTTTTACACCCTCTTTATTAAGAGTATAGTATATTTTACGCATCAAGTAAAGAAAGGGTTCAATACTTTACAATCTTTTTTCTCTTTTTGAATAAATACATCCACAATAGTCTTGTCGATATAAATGATATTGTTTTGAAAGTTCAATACTTCTTTTATAGCCATTTTTCTTTTTAAAATCAGAATATAAATAGTTAGTGTTATATTTTCGATTTAATGTCTCCCCAATTTCATTAATCCAATTGGAATTTTTATGAGGAGATAATGTTAAAGTAGTGCAAAAATAATGAAACCCTAACACTTCAGCTACTCTAGCCGTTTCTTCTAAACGAAGTTCATAACATTTGTAGCACCTTTTGCCTCTTTCAGGCTCATGTTCCAATCCCTTAGCCATATTAAAAAAAATTTCCGGTTCATAATTTCCTTCTATAACAGAAATTTTATATTTTGGATGAATACAAGAAATAAATTTCTTTACTTCTAAAATACGTTTTTGATATTCCTCTTCTTCAGTAATATTTGGATTATAGTAAAAAATCGAAATTTCAAAAAAATCTCCCAAACGTTCAAGAACAGCTGAAGAACAAGGTGCACAACAAGCATGTAAAAGAAGTTTTGTGCCTTCTTCTATATTTTTTATTTGTTCTTCCATTTCAAAGTCATAATTCATAGCTTCCCTCCAAATTTCTAAAATTATATCATAAAATCGAAATAAAATCCATATATTATATTATGAATATATTACCATTTACAATTCCATTCTTAGCCGGAATATCCACTATTATTGGATATTTTCCAACTTATATTCCAGCCTATTATCAAAACATTGTTATAAGTTTGTCCCTAGCATTCTCAAGTGGAGTAATGTTAATGGTATCTACCGCTTCACTAATTCCGGAAGCAGCAACGCTACTTTCTTCATATCCACATTTTTCAAAAATATTATTACTAACCATATTCTTTCTAAGTGGTGGTTTATTATCAAGTAGTATGGATTTTCTTATTTCTCATACAACAAAAAACAACGACTTATATAAAGTTGGTTTAATATCTTTTACCGCCCTATTGTTTCACAACATTCCAGAAGGAATTACTACCTTTCTAGCAACTTCTCATAATATAACTTTAGGTCTTACACTTTCTATAGCTATTGCCTTTCATAACATTCCAGAAGGAATTATGATTGCAGTACCTATTTATTATTCAACAAAAAATCATTTAAAATCCTTCTTATATACACTATTTGCTGGCTTTTCAGAAGTCTTTGGAGCTATCATCGCCTTTTTATTTTTAAAAAATAATCTTCACTCTTTTTTGCTTGCTTTTATTTTAACACTAACAGCAGGAATTATGAGCTATTTAGCATTTTTTGAATTATTACCAAAATCTTTTTCATATCCATATAAAAAAATGAATATATTAAGCTTTCTTTTGGGAATTATAACAATGTATTGTTGTATCTTCTTATTACTATAAAAGATATGCTATTTTGCATATCTTTTTCTCTTTTTATATTCTTTTTTCATCTTTAGATATCGATATTCAATACGAATTCCACTGATAATAAAACCAAAACAAAGATCATTTACCACTTCATCAATTGTTGAAAAATAATCATATCTTAAAATATAGCGCTCCTTTTTTGTCAATATTTTCAAAATTCGAATGTTATCCTCATCAATTGGTATAATTCCCCTTTTTGCGTAAGAACAAAGAAATAATTTACAGGCCACATTTTTAGTTGTACATCCTCTAATAGACTGATATCTACATTTATAGCAGCACCCATTTTTGATTGCCCTTTTTCCTTCTCGATGGCAAACACACACACCTTTTTTGAATTTACAAACGTTTTTGTTCTGATAGTAATTATCAATATAATTACATGCTTCTTC
>CADBNY010000117.1 GCA_902796215.1 uncultured Erysipelotrichaceae bacterium
AATATAAAAAATATATAATATGTTATTTTGAGGAAAGCAAAAAGGAGAGTGAAAAAATATGAGTGAAAGTCCAGAATCAATTATCATAAAAGGAAAAGAAATAGGAATATGGACAGTTTGGCGGAATTTAGAAAAAACACTAGAATTAAATATTTTTGAAATTGAAAAGCTAGCAAACACAGAAGAAGGAATAGCTAAAATTATTCAAGCTCTTTCAAAATCACACATTGATTATTCAATGACCGGTTTCATAATAAGGCTTATTATTGTAGCCGAAAATGATGAGTTAGCAAAAAAATATTTACTAGATAATGAAAAAATATTTAATATAATAAAGGGAACTTCACAACTATACCCAAATATAAGAAAAGTATTTTCAAATATAAAAGAAGATGAATTAAAAGAGAAACTTTTATTTAAATACTTTTTCACCATAATGGAAGATGATTGGAAATATGGGAAAAGCCCTCTTTACGGAGCACAGGAAGATTTAATAAAAATCATTTTTTCCTTCAAATCTCAAGAAACTATAAGAAGGTTATTTGAAAATAAAGATATCTCTTTAACTCTTAATTATAATTTGTCAGAGGGACAATCAAAATGCATATCTGAAATTATTCATAAAGAAACAGATGCAGAAAAAGTAAAATGTATTGTACCAGAAGTTCTTAAGTTTTTAGAACCAGATCAAAGAAAAGAAATAATAATATCAATAGAGTCTGATGAAATAAAAAAAGAATATATAAGCAATGAAGAAATAGCAGAGTTTTTTACTCCAAAATTAGCTTATATTAAAGCCTCATATAAAAGTAACGAATTAAAAAAAGAAGCTATTGAAGAAGGAGTGAAAAATAATACGCTAAGTGGAACGGACTTAGCAATCATAATAAGCTCTATAAAAGGAGATGCCAAAAAAACAGAATATCGTAAAGATAAGAGAATATCATCTAAATTTGATGATTTAATTTATGATGAATCTATGATTATTGCATCATATGACGAAAAAGAATCTGACAAAATAAAATATGATTTTATAAAAGCACTTATAGAAAACTTAAAAAAAACAAATGCTTATGAGCTAAGTAAGAAAGAAATACTTGCTCGTATTTATCACGAACAAGTAACTAAAATAATATGTTCAATGACAGATTCAATGAAAAAAAGATGTTTAGAAGATGAAGAAATAACAAAATTATTAACTTATACTGATATTTGTGTAATTGTAACCTCATACGAAAATGATGAAGAAAAATATAGATTTGTTGAAAATAATATAGAAAAAATAAATAAAATAGGAAATGATTGGTTAAAATCAATAGTTCTTTCAATGAAAGCAAAATATAAAAAGAAGTGTTTAGAAAATGATAAAATAATAAAGAGATTACAGCAAAATCAAAAAAACAGAAAAGGACTTAATATATATAATATTATTTTATCAAATTATGAATATGATTTTGAAAATTATGCATATGAAGGTGAAAAAAGAATTTCTCAAATTTCAAAAGAAGAATTAGAAGAAGAGAGACAGGCAGAAGATGAGTTAAAAAAAGAATTTCTTTGCACAAAAGGAAGCAGATTAAAAGATTACATTTTGTGCTCTATAATAGATTCAATAAATAATCCAAGATTAAAGTTAAAACTTTTAAACCGTTTTAAAAGAAAACTAGATTATGATGATTATCATGACAGCTTTGAAAGAATAGAAGATGAATTAAAAGAAGATTTAGAAGAATATGGTGATGAACAAAAATCTGAAGGCTACGCTAGAAAATAATTTTGAGAATTAATATTATAATTAAAATAGATTTAAAAAAAAGAAAAAAATATATAATAAACTTCCAAAAGTATATAAAATGAGTATCAAATTCAATTTTAAAATAAAATAAAAAACAAGTAATGAAATACAATTCATTTCTTGTTTTCATATGTAAGAAATGCTAAAATATCTTATGTATCTTGATTGTTGTAAATATTACATAATTAAAGAAGGAGAATTCTATGTCAGAAAGTTTATTTAAAATTCATTCAAATTATAAACCAAATGGAGATCAACCACAAGCTATAGAAGAATTGGTAAAAGGGATTAAAGATGGTAAAAAAGAACAGGTTTTATTAGGGGCAACAGGTACAGGAAAAACCTTTACCATCGCGAATGTCATTAAAGAAGTAAATAAACCTACATTAGTGCTAGCTCATAATAAGACATTAGCAGGACAATTATATAGCGAATTAAAAGAATTATTTCCAGAAAATAGGGTAGAATATTTTGTTTCATATTATGATTACTACCAGCCAGAAGCATATGTTCCATCAACGGATACCTATATTGAAAAAGACTCATCAATAAATGATGAAATTGATGAACTTCGTCATGCTGCAACATCTGCCCTTATTTCAAGAAAAGACGTTATTGTTGTAGCAAGTGTCTCTTGTATATATGGTATTGGAGAAGTAGATGAATATAAAAGTAAAATGTTAACACTTAGTGTTGGGGAAGAATTACCAAGAAATAAAGTTTTAACAAAGTTAGTGGAAATGTTATATGAACGAAATGACCTAGATTTTAAAAGAGGAACATTTCGTGTTCGAGGAGATGTTTTAGAAATTATTCCTGCTGGTCAAAGAGCAACAGGATACCGAATAGAATTTTTTGGTGATGAGATTGATAGAATTTCTGAAATAGATGTCTTAACTGGAGTAGTAACAAATAGTGTAAAACATGTTAGTTTATTTCCAGCAAGTCACTTTGTTGTTAGCGATGAAAAACTATTATTGGCAATTGAAAGAATCAAAAAAGAATTAAAAGAACGCTTAGATGAATTGAAAAAGGAAAACAAACTTTTAGCAGCTGAAAGATTAGAGCAAAGAACAAATTATGACATAGAAATGCTAGAAGAAACAGGTTTTTGTTCAGGAATTGAAAATTATTCTGCTCCAATGGCCGGAAGAAGAAAAGGAGAAACGCCTACTACTTTAATGGACTTCTTTGGTGATGATTACTTATTAGTAGTAGATGAATCTCATGTAACACTTCCACAAGTAAGAGGAATGTACAATGGTGATAGAGCAAGAAAATTAAATCTAGTAGAATATGGATTTAGACTTCCTAGTGCCCTAGATAACAGACCATTGAAATATGATGAGTTTGAGAAAAAAATTCATCAAGTAATTTATGTTTCAGCAACTCCAGGAGATTTAGAATTAGAGCATACTAATGGAAAATATGTAGAGCAAATTATCAGACCAACTGGATTATTAGATCCAACAATTGAAGTTCGCAAAACAGAAGGTCAAATTGATGATTTAGTTTCTGAAATAAATGAAAGAATAGCCAAAGAAGAAAGAGTATTAGTAACAACATTAACCATTCGCATGGCTGAAGAATTGACAAATTATTTAAAAGAATTAGATATTAAAGTAGCATATCTTCATAGTGAAATAAAAACACTAGAAAGAATGCAAATAATTCATGATGTTAGAGTTGGAAAATATGATGTATTAGTGGGAATAAATTTACTAAGAGAAGGATTAGATATTCCAGAAGTTTCTTTAATTGCCATATTAGATGCTGATAAAGAAGGATTCTTACGAAGTGGAAGAAGCCTAATCCAAACAATTGGACGATGTGCCAGAAATGCGAATGGACACGTAATAATGTATGGAGATAAAATAACAGATTCTATGGATTTAGCAATTACAGAAACAAAAAGACGTCGACAAATCCAAGAAAAATATAATGAAGAGCATCATATTACTCCAAAAACAATTAAGAAAGAAATTAGAGAAGTTATCTCAAATGTAGCAGAAAATAAAGGCAAACCAAAAAAATTAACAAAGAAAGAAATTGAAAAGAATATTGAAACAATAGAACAAGAAATGAGAGAAGCTGCTAAGAACTTAGACTTTGAAAGAGCTATGGAATTAAGAGACATATTATTTGAAATGAAATCTCAATAAAAAGGAAATTCATATGCAAAAATTTAAAAAGATATATATAGAAATAACAAATAACTGCAATCTAAATTGTAGTTTTTGCAGTCCAATAGTAAAAAAAAGAAAATATATGTCAAAAGAATGCTTCGAAGAAATATTAAAAAAGATAAAGAATTACACGAATTACATATATCTTCACGTAAAAGGAGAACCACTACTTCATCCTAATATAATAGAACTTATAAACTGTGCAAAAAAGTATAATTTAAAAGTAAACTTAACAACCAATGGAACCCTATTTCCACAATTAGCAAAACAATTAGGAACATGTACAAACTTAAATAAAATAAATTTTTCTCTGCACTGTGAAAATAAAAATAAAAACTATTTAGAAGATATTTTCAACAATATAAAATATTTATCCTCAAAAACCACAGTTATTTATCGATTATGGAGTTTAAAAAATAATGAATTAGATAAAAAATCCACAGAAATTGTGGATAAAATAAAAAAGCACTATAAGTTATCAGAAGAAATAGTAGAAAAAATAAAAAAGGAACAAAATATAAAAATAAAAACATCTATTTATGTGGATAAAGATAATGAATTTGTTTGGCCCCAGATAAATTCTTATAAAAGCAATGGATACTGCTATGCTTTAAAAACTCAAATAGCTATTTTAGTAGATGGAACAGTAGTACCGTGTTGTCTAGATAGTGATGGAAAAATACCACTTGGAAATATTTTTTCCACAAGTTTAGAAAATATAATAAGTAGTGAAAAATATAAAAATATAAGAAAATCTTTTCAAGATAGAACACCTTGTGAACCACTATGTCAATCCTGTACATTTAAAGACAAGTTAAATAAATATGAAAACAAAAGATAATATAAATATTTATCTTTTTTTGTGTTATAA
>CADBNY010000118.1 GCA_902796215.1 uncultured Erysipelotrichaceae bacterium
TATACTAAGGAAATACTATATTTTGTTGATTTACTTATAAAAAGTAATTTGGAATAAAAATTATAATGGCTATTTTTTGTGTTATACTGGGATGGAAAGGAAGTTTATGAAAAAAGAATATAAAGTTATTATTATTGGGGCTGGGCCTGCTGGTTTGTCTACTGCAATTCATTTATATGATCAAGGAATTAAAGATATATTGGTTATTGAAAAATATAAATTTCCTAGATATAAGTGTTGTGCTGGATATATTACAAATAAAACAAAAAAATTTTACGAGAAGTTTGGTTTAAATATAGATGATTGTCATTATAGTTTGATTGATGATTTTAAAATATGCTATAAGTTAGCTGAAAAGCAAAGAATAATTAATAAATTTTTGTATACAAATGAAAAGATAGATCGAGTTGAATTAGATAATGAGTTTTATAAATTAGCACGTAAAAAAGGTATTTCTATATTAGAACGAGCATGTATTAAAAGTAATGATATTAATGAAAAATTTATTGTTATTACAGGAAATAAAAGGATTTATTATGATTATTTAGTTTTTGCAGATGGTACTTATGGGTATGGTAGTATTTATCAAAAGCGTAAATCTAAAAATATTGCGATGCAAAAGATATTTAAAAGTGATAGAGAAGATGGTATTGAAATTCATTTTGGTATTACAAAAAAAGGGTATGGTTGGGTTAGTACATATAATGGGATTACTAATGTTGGATTAACGGATTTGTATAATAAAGATATTTTTTATAATGAAGTTTTTGAAAGATTTTTAAATGATTTAAATCTAAATAGTGATATAAAAGGAGTACGTGGAACTTTTACTCCATATGGAGTAGGTATCCCCATTATTAATAACAACATCTATTTTGTAGGGGATGCTGTTGGTGCTTGTGATCCATTAACTTTGTCTGGCCTTCGTTATGGATTAAAAACTGGTGAAATGTGTGCAAAAGCAATTGCTTTTAATAATAGTAAGCTTTATAAAAGGTATATAAAAGATTTAAAAATAAAATTTAATTTAATGAAATTATTAATGAAAGTGTTCTATTTAAAAGGAATTTTGTTTTTAATATTTAATGTTGGTTGTAAATATTTTGGAAAGATTATATCTTTTGTATTTAATCATTTTTTTGTCAATAAGAAATAGTGGAGGAATTTAATGAAGATATGTTTTGTTTGCTATGGCAATATTTGTAGAAGTCCTATGGCAGAGTATATTTTAAAACAAAAATTAAGAGAGATTGGAAAAGATGGTGATTTTGTAGTAGAATCACGGGCTATTAGTGATGAAGAATATGGTCATGATATTTATTCTCCTATAAAAGATGTGATGGATAAGCAGCAAATTTCGTATGATAAACATAAAGCTACTCCGCTAAAGGCAAGTGATTATTCTAAATTTGATAAATTTATTTGTATGGATGATAGTAATGTTCGCGATATAAATTATATTTTTGATAATACTTCAAAAGTATCTAAATTGTTGGATAGAGATATATCAGATCCTTGGTTTACAAGAGATTTTAATCAGGCTTATCAAGATATTTCTGAAGGAATTGATAAATTAATGAAGGAAATTAGCTAGATTTATTTAATTTGTTAGAATACTAGTAATAACAATAAAATCATGTTAAAATTAAGTATAGGAGGAGTATTGATATGAACGAGGTAAATAATAATTTAGATAAGTTATTATCTCTTAGCAAGGATGAATTACAAAAAATCTTTTCACAATTATCAGTAATAGAAATAGAAGATTTATTAGAAAAATTAAATGAGGTGGAGCGTAATGACTAAAGAAGAATTTTTATCTATCATTTATGATGAAATTGAAAATTTAGAGGAAGAAAGGGAAAATATTTCTTCTAAGACTACTTCTATTGAAGAGGTGGAAGCAGCTAATTATCAATTGAAATTAATTGACTATAAGCTTAATGCAATAAGAGACTTAATATCTTTACCTATATATGCAAGAATACAATCTATGTCTGTTGGTGAAATTGAAGAATATAAGAAAAAACGGATTGATAATTTAGAGAGAGAACTTCAGAAAATTGAATCAGATGAAGTTAAATATAAGGAAAAAATGGATCAACAAGAGAATGAAGTGACAACAGAGATAAGTAATATTCTTTCAGAAAAGAATCAGGATGCAGATATTAAAGAATTTGATGAATTGATTGAAAAACTTGGTATTTATAGTTCTAGTAGAAAAGCTTTTCTTTCTGAAATTAGTAAGAAAAAAGATGCTATTCATAAAGAAATAGATGCTATTAGGAAAAAAACTTCTCAAGAAATTAAGGAAGAGTTTTTGTCTAAAATAAATGGGAAGGAAGCTTTGGAAGAAAAAATAAAAGGTTTATCAGGAAATGCAACTGAAAAGATGATGGCAGTAATAGGAAATGATTATGATAAAGTTAAGAACGCTGTAGAATTATTAAGTGAGTTTTATAGTTATGATGTTGACATGCTATCGCTTACAGTTCATCTTGATTTTGGTGATAAATTACCAAAAAAGCTGGAAGAAATTATTTCGGAAAAATGTGGTTATGATTTTGTTAATGGAGAAATTCATAATCCAAAATTAGTTGAATCTTCTATTTCGGAATTTAATCAAAATCATTTTTATATTACTGAATTTCTTTTTGAAAACAATTTTAATGAAGAAATGCTTGATGAAATAGTTGATAGTAATTTTAGTCCTGATTCAAA
>CADBNY010000119.1 GCA_902796215.1 uncultured Erysipelotrichaceae bacterium
ACAGCATTTCCATTTATAGCATTGTTTTTTAATAAATCCATAGAAGATTTTATAATTTTATTTCCTGATAAGCCTGCAGTTTTTGTAGGTTCATCATTAGCAACTTCTGCATCCTCGCTAGAGAAAATAGTATTATTTAATAATTTTTTATACCCCAAAATAGAATCAGCAAGAGCCGACGTATTAGTTAAAATAAGTGATAATTGATTTTCTAATTGAGATATTAATGTACGAATCTGTTTCTGTTCTTCATCTTTGTGAGTCGAACTCAAAGATTTTTCTAAAGACGCAATAACCCCTTGAATTTCAGAAACAACATCAAACAATACACCTTTTACTTGTTGGATAACCAAATTTATTTCTTTATCAAAACCCATTTAATTCACCACCTTAAGAAGCATTCGCAATTTCCTTTAATAATTCTTGAACAGCTAACCATTCTTGATCATCAGCTATATCTTGAAGTTTAAAATTATCCCCCTCTTTTATAAATCGAGAAACATAAATAACTTCCCCTGAATCATCAACTTTTTCACCCTTAGAATAAACTATATAAGTATAATTATTTTTCTTGTCAATTAAATAGGTAACTAACTTTACATTTACTGTAGTACCATCATCATTTTTTATAACAATATTCTCATTATCACTCATAGACAAACTCCTTTTACTCTAAAATATATTATACATAATTTTTAAAAAGAAGTAAACTACTTAAATTGAAACATTAACCATTCCGGTTTAAATAATAATAAAAGACCAACAAGAAGCATAATAATTCCACCTAAAAAGTGCGAATATTTATTATACTTACTGGAAATACCAGTAACCCTCATAGTAAACATTGCAATGAAAAAAATAATTAAATCATCAATTAAAAAGAAAATAATGTAAATTACTGTATACAAGAATTTCATAAAAGAATTAACATGATTTAAAGCAAGTAATTCTGTAAAAACCAAAGGAAGCCCTGCCGAACAAGCAAGCTCCACTAAATTAATAGAAACAGCAAGTCCCATAACTCCTAATAAAGCTAGAAAAAAGCTTTTTTCACTAGTAAATTTACGAATTTTTTTAAAAATCTTTTTTCTTTTTTTATCATCAACAATTTGACAACCACTGTCATCTTTTGTTTTCAAAAATTGATATAAATTAAAAATTCCACCGCCAAGAGCAATCAACGCAATCAAATTACGAATCCAAATAATAGCAGTAATTTTAACAGCAACTTGAATCCAAGAAAGCATAATAAGCATATAAACCAAAGCAGATGTGAACAAGAAAGTTAATCCTAAAACCCACATTCTTCGACGATTTTTCATTCCAATTAGAATACTAATCAAAAATAACAAAACCCACATAGCACATGGATTAAATCCATCAATAAATCCAATAACAACAGCTGCTGTTATAAGAGAAACTTTCTTTAAATTAACTTTTCCAAAAATTGGAATTTTGACTGTCATTTCCTTATCACTTTTTTCTTCCATTTTAGAAAAAGAATCAATATTAGAATCTCTTTTTTCATAAGTTCCTGCTAATATTTCAGAAACAGCATCGCGATATTCCTCTTTTTGATAATACTCAATAGCTCTACGAATTTTTTCACTAGTTCCACTACCATATCCTAAAATAATTGTATCTCCAATCACGGTTACTGGAACACCTGTTCCTTTTACATCCATCTCATTCTTTATTTTTTCTAATAATTCAGCATTACTATCATCATACCAAACCTCATATTTAATAACTTTCAAGTTAGAATATTTCTTTTTTATATTATTCAAAAACTTTTTTTCTTCTGCACAATGAGGACACCCCTTGCCATGAAAAAAATATAACTTAAGTTCATCCTCTTCCTTTGCAAAAGTTAGCAAAGGAAATATTAAAAGAAAAAGAAAGAATAAAACTTTTTTCATATTACTGATTCACCTCTAAATACTTTTTTTCTAATTCATCAAAAGAAACCTCTCCTGTTAATCTTCCCAATTCTTCATTATCAGAATAAAAAAGAAAAACTGGCAACACTTCTCCTGGTGAATATTTTTTTACTTCTTCCTCATCCATATCATAATCAAGTTCTAAAGCATCAAATGAATACTTCTCCTTTAATTGTTTCCAAACTTTATTGGTAATTAAACAAGCTCCACACCAAATAGCACTAATTTTTATAACTTTCATGATTTCCTCTCCAAACTTAAATTATCAATACATTCACTAAAATTTTCGATAAAATAATCAATTTCTTTCCTCGTTGTAAGATAAGACAAACTAATTCTCATACTTCTACTAGCTCTATCTTTGTCATGTGTAACAGAATAAACTGCTTTTGAATAATCGCTAGTAGAACAAGCGGTCTGCGTAGATACATAAATTTCTCTCTCATTTAAAGCATTTAACATAACTTCACTTTTAATTCCACGTAAACTAATATTTACCATATGAGGTAAACAAAAATCATTACTATTAATAGATACATTTAATTTTTTTAATTTACTAACTAAATAATCATGAATATCAACAACCTTTTGATATTTCTTATCAAAATCTTCATAAGCCAATCTTAATGCTTTAGAAAAAGAAGCTATTAACGGAGTAGCAGGAGTTCCACTACGAAAAACAGTTGTACTTTTTCCTCCATGAATCAAAGGTTCTATAATTAAA
>CADBNY010000120.1 GCA_902796215.1 uncultured Erysipelotrichaceae bacterium
GGTGGCATATTAGCAAACTCATCTAACAAGAAATTAGTACGAACCGGTAATTTTCCCCCATGTCTTTGAGCAACACTAATTAATGTTTCATAAATCTGTTTTAATAAAATAGTAACTAATGAGTGATAAGTTTTCTTTTCATCTTGAATAACTATAAATACAGCTGTTGGCTTCTCACCTATACTCTCAAGATTAATATCACTATGAGATAACATCTCACTTAAATTTTCACGAGAAGCAAACAATTTAACTTTTTGTTTAAAAACAGACAAAATACTTCCTTTTGTTTCAGTAGGTGCCATAATCGTACTTGATGCATTAATCGAAGCAGCACTATTTGGATCTTTCATAGAAAAGTATTCTTTAATATAGGTGGATCCACCAAATTTCTCTTCCCCTACTGTTGTAGCAAGAGATATACTATTAATATTAATTTCTTCAGGTTTAGCATCTTCAAACAACCCAAGAGCTACTCCTGAAAAATAATCAGCAGATGTCTTTTCCCAGAAAGGATCTGCATTCTTATTTGAATCATCATACAAAATATTAAGAGCAAGGTCATCCAACAACTCAATTGCTTTATCCTGATTTCCACTTTTATACATTTGATAAGGTAAAGTCATAGGATTCCAAGCATTACCATTTTGAGGATCACGAAAATTTAAAAGTAAAATTTGATATCCATTGGCTCTAAGCATTGTAGAAGTCTTTTCATAGATTTCTCCCTTAGGATCTGTAATAATCATAGACTCCCTTGCCTTCGCTAAACTATGAACCATTGGTAAAATAACTGTCTGAGTTTTACCAGAACCAGTAGCACCTATTACAAGTGAATGATACTCTCCATTATCAACCCACATTTCTTTATCTTTCAAAATCAATGGAATCCCAGCTTTTTTTGAACGCTTAGCTTGAATAGAAACATGTTCTAACTCTTCCTGAATTTCCTTTTCTTTTGCCCATCTAGAATAACCTTTATCTTTTTTATCAGTAGTAAGTCCAAATCCTTTTTCACGATCAAAGAACATAGAACTAACACTAGCAAATAATCCAAGCAAAAATAATAAATACAAAAAAATAGTTGAGAAAAAATATTTAGGACCAAAAGCCGGAATCGGATTAAGACCAGACAAATGTCCCTCTGTTGCAAAAGTATGAACATTAACAACACTAATCGCAACAATATAAAGTAAAAAGATAGCAAACATTACAAATATTAATAAGTCTTCACCATCTGCACGAAATTTAAATTTCATACTACGCCACTCCTTCTTCTATATTATATCGTAACAATCCAAAACTGTCATCATTTATTGATTAGAAATTACAATTTTAAATTCACCATTTTCAAATTTATAAAGCATATCAACTACTCCAGCAGTACTATATCTACTACAACTTAAAATAAACTCAGAAATATTATCATTATCAACATCTAAAAAAGAACGAAAATAAGGTTTACAACCATTAAATCCTTTATTCAAACTAATATCTGTATATATAGGATAAATTTCACCATTCTTCACCATAAATACAAGTGAAAAAATATTATCAGGAATAAAATCATCCGGAAAAACATTACTAATTAAGTAAAAATCCTCACGAATTCCATCATGATCAAAATCAAAAGAAACTTTAGCAGAAGAAGTAAATCGAGAATTAGTACTAAGTTGATGCTCACTTAACATTTCATCAACATAAGTTCTATCGGTAATTTCTTCCCCACTAAAATTATAAACTTTTAAATCAAAATTAGATTGATAAGCAAGTAAATCACCATCTATATTGACAGCAACTTTTTTATCATCAAAAACATACCAATTATCATCTTTCCACAAATAATAATCTCCCAATTCTGAGTTATTAACAAAAACTTTGTATTTTTTCCAATTTAAATTTTGAATAGAAGCATTAGAATTGATATTTTCCCATTTCCCTTCTCTATAGTTCCAAATAGCTTCGTTTGAAACAATAATAGTAGATGAATAATTTTTTTGTCTCATATGAGGTAATCCAAAAACAATAAACATAAAAGTAAAGAAGATAACAATGATAAGAATCAATTTTATATATGTATTTTTTTTTCTCATAAATCCTCCTATGAAACCTTATAGTAAGAAATTTGTGATGTATTAATCCAATTATAAGTACTCCACATATCTGTATTATTTGTTCCCGGATCAATCATTCGTATTGAATTACCATTAACAGAATCTAATGCAACCCAATGTTCTCCTTGATTACCTTTTACTTCTATAGCCGCATATAATCCTGGAGTATTAGCAATCTCTTTAATTTTATTTAATTTCTGTTCCCTTGTTAATCCCATTAAAGTAATTTTTCCTTGATATTGAAAATTTGGTATAACTTTTGTAACTGCATACCATTGCAAACATCCTTGAGAATCAAAACCACCATTTTGACTTAGTTTTTCAACAAATGTACCCGGATTAAAATTATCAATATTAGTTGGCACTCCACTTTTTTTAACTAATATGGCAACAGATGTTGCTAAACATCCAATAGATTTAATTGTTTTACCACTACTTCCCATCTTAACAGAAGCCCAAGGTTCAGAGTATTGTCTCCAATTAGCATATTCAGAAGAAGATACGCAATTACTTTTTCCACCATTACAAGAAGCCTTTGCAAGTCCACTTGCACCATAATTACGATTTCCCTGATTATAAACTTGCATTAAAATTTGTTTATAATTTAAACCTTGTTTTGCAAGAGCAGTAAATTTATCTTGTTCCGTTTGACGATAACCAGAATAAACAACATAACCTTGTTGATTTACTAAAACTTCTCCTTGAGTTTGACTAGCATAAGTCCTCAAAGGAGAATCTTGAGCCATAACTCCTCTTGAAAAACCTCTATTATAATTTAAACCACTATGAACTTGTCCCCATTGCCCATCATTAGAAGAACAACCTTGATCTGGATCACAATAAACTTGATCCTGTGTACAAGAGGCCGCTTGTAAAATCCACTTACCATTTTCTTCTTGAAGAGTTCTCCAACCACCTATATCAACATGACGAGTTAAAATATAACTCCTAGCCGCTACCATCTGTGCTTTAATTGCCTCAGCCGGTGCATCTGGTCCTATTTCCTGATAAGCAACACCTAAAATATATTTTTCAAAAGGAACCAATTCTTCTCCTGCAAGTGGCTGACCAAAAGTACCACCATAATTATGACCATCAGCAACACCACATTGCATTAGTCGAACATATAAATCAGAAATTTTAAGATTTTTAGAAACATTTCCACGTCCAGAAATATAAAATCCCTTTATATCATAAGTACAACTACCATTAGTACAAGAATAATCAGATGGATTCTCACCAATAATTTCATAATAATCATCAATATAATCAAATACCTCTTCAACCATATTTTCCCTAGCTTTTTGAGAAGAATTTGGTAAATATTTTGGAATTAAAGAAGAAACTAAATTATTTTTAAAAACTTCCTCATTATAAATATTATCACTAAGCATAGAATCCATAATTTCTTGTATTCTAGCATCACTCATCTTCTTATAATCAACATTAGCGCCATTTCGTTCTAAAATATGAAAAACAGCTACAACTTTTAAAGCATCAACATATTTTCCTTGAGTTTGATATTTTAATTTTATAGCCTCAACACGATTATAAAAATCTTGTTGGTCTTTAGTACCTGCTGAAAAAGAAACGTCACCTGTTTTCCCACCAGTCACATCACTAATACCGACAGCATCTTCAAATTCCCCAATAAAATTTGAAATACCAGCAACAATAATAACAAAAAACAAAATAAAAAGAATAAATGGTAAAAAAAGAATTAGTGCTACTTTTACAACAGGATTAGCAAAAAATCTACCAACACCAGTACCCTCACTTTTTTGTTCATCATCCTTAGATTTATCATCCTTATCATTGTCTAGAGAAGAATCTTTTTTAGAACTTGAAGTATTACTATCACCAGAAGAAGGAAGAGAA
>CADBNY010000121.1 GCA_902796215.1 uncultured Erysipelotrichaceae bacterium
TATGACAAAAGAAGAAAGAATAGAATTAGCGAATATTTTATTTCCAAATATAAAACACGATAGAGATTATTATGAAAAAAAATATCCAGAAAGAAAACTAAAAGAAGGAGCAATGGTAACAAGATTTGGACCATCTCCAACAGGATTTGTTCATATGGGAAGCCTATTTGGATCTTTTTGTGATAGTGTTTTCGCCAAACAAAGCAATGGGATTTTCTATTTAAGAATTGAAGATACCGATCAAAAAAGAAGCGTTGAAAATGGAATAGAAGGTATTTTTAACGACTTAGACGCTTTTGATATAAAGCCAGATGAATCTAGTAAAGTAGGTGGAGAATATGGACCTTATATTCAAAGTGAAAGAACAGAAATATACCAAACTTATGTAAAAGATTTAATAGTACAAGGATATGCCTATCCATGCTTTATGACAGAAGAAGAAGGAGAAGCAATTAGAGAAGAGCAAGAAATAAATAAGATAAAATTAGGAATCTATGGAGTATATGCCGTAGATAGAGATTTATCTCTAGATGAAATAAAAGAGCATTTAGCTAATAACGATGAGTACGTAATAAGATTAAAATCTCCTGGGGATGCCAAAAAAGAGGTAGAAATAGTTGATTTAGTAAAAGGAAAAATGAAATTTCCAGAACATGATATGGATTCAGTGTTATTAAAAAAAGATGGTACTCCTACTTATCATTTAGCACACGCTATAGATGATCATTTAATGCATACAACCCATGTAATAAGAGGAGATGAATGGGTATCAAGTATTCCTTTTCATTTACAACTATTTGAAATATTAGGATTTAAAAGACCAGAATATGTACATACAGCAGCCATTACTAAAAAAGAAAATGGAAATATAAGAAAATTATCTAAAAGAAAAGATCCAGAAGCTGCAGTATCATATTATGATGAAGCAGGAATCCCAATTGATGCAGTTAAATTGTATCTTGCAACTATTCTTAATTCTAATTTTGAAGAATGGTATTTACAAAATCCAGATAAAACTATCCAAGATTTTACTTTTACATTTGATAAAATGGCTATTGGTGGAACTTTATTTGACTTAGATAAATTAAATAACATTTCTAAAACTTACTTTTCAAGAAAAAAGGGAGAAGAAGTCTATGAAGAAACACTTAAATGGGCTCTAAAACATGATAAAGAATATGCAGAATTATTACTTGCCAATAAAGAAGATATGATAAAATTCTTAAATATTGAAAAAGATGGACCACGTCCAAGAAAAGATATATCAAAATATAGTGAAGTAAAAGAAGAATTCTCATATGCTATTGATTCATTATTTGAAAAAGAACATTATTCAAAAAATGAATCAGAAAAAGAATATGATATAGATTTAGTATTAAATTATATTAATAATGTTTTAGACTTAGATGTAGATAATGAAACATGGTTTAATACTATCAAAGATTTTGCTAGTAAAAATGGATATGCTTCTAGTCCAAAAGATTATAAAAAAGATCCAGATTCTTACAAAGGACACGTAGGAGATATTTGTGAAGCGATTAGAGTGATGATTACAGGAAGATTAAAATCTCCAGATTTATTTAGTATTATGAAAATACTTGGAAAAGAAAAAATATTAAAACGAATAGAATTTTATAAAAACAAATAAAAGATATGTAGCAAAACATATTCTTTTTTTCATAATAAGTCTAAAAAAAGTAAATACTAAAACTTGCATAAAAATACCCATTATGCTAGAATACCTATCTAAAGGAGTGATATGGTGACAATTATAAAGCCAATTGATCAAAAATACATAAAAAGTTCTTTACTATTATTAGATGATGAAATAAATTTTATAAATGGATTGGGAGTTGCAACAACATCTATTCTTCCAGGCTCAGGTGAAAAATTAACAGAAAAACCAGCTATAGGAATTATAAATGAAAAGTATGAAGAAATAAATTTAGAAGGAGATGACGGCTTAAGATTTAGACCAACAACATTATCTATTTCACGTTATGGAGAAAAAGATTTTATTACAAAATCAAAATCTAGTTTGTCAGAGGAAGAAATATTACATAAACATTTTAGAATTGAAAACGGAAAAGTAATTTGTATAAATAATGATATTGGAGAATATAAAGAAACAAACACTAAAGGGATTCTTATTACACAAATAGGAGTTTTCAGAAAATTGTATAACATTTTTACAGGAAAAGAGACACATCAATATTTTAATATTTCTGAAACAGATCAAAAAGGAATTTTCGAAGTATATGATATAGTTTGTGCAACAACTAAAACAAATGTAGACTATGATACATTACACTTTTTTATTGATTCTGAAGGGAAGATAATAACAAAAGTAATATCAAAAAGATTAGGTGAATTAGACTTAAACAATGAAAATTATGATAGTAAAGTAAAGGAAATAAAAACAGAAATGCAAAAAAATATAGAAGATTATGAAGAAAAGATTGCATTTTTTAGAGAAAAAACTTCAAAAGATAGCAATATAAATAAACAAAGAGAAAACAAATTCACGACAAAGAAATATTTCAATGATGACCTTGAGAAATTAGAAAAAATAAAAAAAATCACATTAAGTAGTGAATTCCATTATTTTATTAATATTATTAATAATACTAATCTAACTGATTTTGATGGATTAAATGTTACAAATATAGTAGAAGAAAATGGGAAGGAAACAATTATAGGACTTAAAAATCAATATAATTCATTGTATTTACTTAGTATAAATCAAGAGGACAAATTTTTTCATATGTACTCAAACGATCAAAATATTTATTTTTCTTTTAAGTTTAAAGCGAATTCATCAGAAATAAAATGTAATCTTGTCTTCGAATACTATAAAGATATTATTAGTATATCTGCAACAAAAAAGACAAATAAAGAACAACATCATCAATATGATATAAAATATTATCAAGGAATAGCTAATATGATTAAGAATAAATCAAAAGAATTGTCAGAATTTCATCCAAGTTTAATATATAAATTATCTGAGGATGAAGGAATACCAATTACATTTACAAATGTACTAGAAATAGCCAAAGAAATGAAAAATAAAATAAAAAAAGAATCAGATTTAGATAAAAAACCTATTATAAAAAAATAAAATATAAAATTTATAACACATAGTAAATCTATAAAATTACTATGTGTTTTTATTCTGATTATAATATGTGATTAAGAGTAAGAAAAATATCTTTTTTTAAATTTTTCAAGCATAAAAAACAACATAAATAAACTTTTTATTGAATTAAATTAGAAGTTCCCATAAGTAGTAAAAATCTTAATTTTATAGATAAAGTCCCAGTTTTTAGGGACTGTTAGTGTAAAGAGTTTTGGGGTAAATAATTAAGAAAGTTGAGTTTAATAAACTTGATTTTCTTTTTATATGGATTGATTTCCATA
>CADBNY010000122.1 GCA_902796215.1 uncultured Erysipelotrichaceae bacterium
AAAGATGGAACAGATTTAAAAAATCATACAATTTCAGTTTGCAATAAAGCAAACTGTACAGCAACAAGCGCTTGGAAATATATAAAAGGTCCAAGTGCAAACACGGAATATTCAGAAACAGAAACAGTAACAGGAGTACATATTTCTGCTTATCAACCAGATTACACAAAAGATCTTCCAAAAAGAGGAACATATTACATTCTACCAGTATTATACGAAAACAAAGCAATGACAGTTCAATCAGACCTTAATAGCACAATTAAAGCCGATTTTCTAACAGGAACAAAACAGCAAAAATGGTCTATAGAAGTAATTACAGGAAAACCAAAAAGAAAAGCAGATGGAACAATTGTAACAGAAAAAGAATATAAAATATCAGAGTTGGGTCGCTATAAAGTTATGGCTATAGCAGCAGATCAAAATTTAGTAGGAAACGAACTTGTTGCAAATCAAGTATTTAATACTAAAGCAAGAAACGAGCCACAAATATGGAAGATAAAAGCATTAGGAAATGGAACATATACAATATCAACAGTAGTTGAACCAAGAGACAGTACGTTTCTATCAGGAAATATATTACCTATACCATATCCAACAAATAGCGACATAGATGCAAAATACCAAAATACATTTATCATCGGAAAAAACAATGATGATACTCAAAGATTTAAATTAATTTCTCTAGAATATAGTAATTAGTAGTAAAAAATTTACTACTTTTTATTTTTTAGCACTTTTACTTGACAAGTGCCAAAAACAAGAGTAGACTATACTTAGCACTCAAAAAGAAAAGTGCTAGGAGGTTAAGTTATGTTGACTGAGAGACAGAACAAAATCTTAAAACTAATAGTAGAAAAATATATAAAAAATCCCATCCCAGTAGGCTCAAAAGTAATTTCGAAAGCTATCAATTGCTCTAGCGCTACTGTAAGAAATGAAATGGGAGAACTTGAAAAACAAGGACTATTAGAAAAAACTCACACATCATCTGGAAGAGTTCCATCAGAAGCAGGATATCGTTATTATGTTGACAATTTAATGGAATTAAAAAAGATGAATGGTGAAGATATGCTAAAATTACAAATGGTTTTTAGAAACCAGCAACTAGCTCTATCTGATGTTATAACAAAGAGTTTGCAGGTAATATCAGATATGATGAACTACACAACCGTAGTGCTAGGCTCAAAATCTCATGAGAATCTTCTAAAAAAAGTAGAAGTAATTCCAATTGATGATGAAAATTTAACAGTAATTATAGTAACTGATAAAGGACACGTAGAACATAAAACAATAAAATTAAAAGATGTCTCTTTAGAAGAAGTAGAAAAAACCGTTAGCCTCATTAATAATCTAATTTCAGGAACTCCAATTGATGAAGTAGGAAAAAAATTAGAGTTTGAAATTAAACCAATCATAGGAAACTATGTAAAGCAACACGAACAGCTATATAATGTTTTCTATCATGTATTTACCGATTTTACAAATCAAGAAATTAATGTTATGGGAAGAAACAAAATGCTAGAACAACCAGAATTTTCAACAAACATTGAAAAAATAAAAAATGTCTTTAACAAATTAGATGAAAGAGAAATTTTAAGTAATATCGAGGAAGATGATGACAACAATATAAAAGTCTATATTGGAAATGAAAACAATATCGATAGCGATGTAACAGTTATTCAAACAAAATTTAAAAAAGGAAATGAAGAAGGTACCATTGCTATTATTGGTCCCAAACGAATGGAATATGACCGTGTCGTTGGCTTATTAGATTATATGAAAAAAAATATAGAAAGGTAGGCTTTTATGAGTAAAAAAGGAAAAAAAGAGAAACAACAACAAGAAACTGAATTATTAGAAGAAACAAAAGAATTAGAACAAGATACAAAAATAAATAATGAAATGTTAAAGCTAGAAGAAGAAATACAGAACTTAACAGAAGAAAACAAAGCATTAGCTGAAAAAATAAAATTAAGTCAGGCAGATTTAATAAACTATCGAAAAAGAAAAGATGAAGAAACAGCCAATGCAATGAAATATGCTAATCAAGATATTATCAAAGACTTATTAAATGTTGTTGATAATTTAGAAAGAACTTTAAATAGCGAATCAGAATCTGAAGAAATAAAAAAATATCAAGACGGAGTTCGTTTGATATATGAAAATCTCATAGCTATTTTAAAAAGTTATGGAGTTACAGAGATAAATCGTGTTGGTGAAGTATTTGATCCTACGCAAGAACAAGCACTTCTTACAGAATGTGTTGAAGATAAAGAAGACGAAATTGTTCTAGAAGTGCTATTAAAAGGATATAAATTAAAAGAGAGAGTTATTCGACCAGCAAGTGTTAAAATAAATCAAAAATAAAAGAAAAGGAGATAATAATTATGAGTAAAATAATAGGAATAGATTTAGGAACTACAAATTCATGTGCTGCTGTCTTAGAAGCAGGAGCACCTAAAATAATACCAAATCCAGAAGGAGGAAGAACAACACCATCTGTTGTAGCTTTCAAAAAAGGAGAAAAAATAGTTGGAGATGCTGCTAAAAGACAAGCATTAACCAATCCAAATACCGTTATTTCTATCAAAAGAAAAATGGGAACTAAAGAAAAAGTAGAATTAGAAGGAAAGAAATATACACCAGAAGAAATTTCTGCCATGATTTTATCTTATATTAAAGATTATGCAGAAAGCTATTTAGGAGAAAAGGTAGAAAAAGCTGTTATTACAGTACCTGCATACTTTAATGATTCTCAAAGACAAGCAACAAAAAACGCAGGTAAAATTGCCGGACTAGAAGTAGAAAGAATCATTAATGAACCAACAGCAGCAGCACTATCTTATGGTCTTGAAAAAAATGAAGGACAAACAATTTTAGTATATGACCTAGGAGGAGGAACTTTTGATGTATCCATTCTAGAACTAGGAGATGGAGTATTCGAAGTTAAATCAACTGCTGGAAACAACCACTTAGGTGGAGATGATTTTGATGAAAGAATTATCGATTATCTAGTAAAAGAATTTAAAAAAGAAAACAAAATTGATTTAAGAGATGACAACATGGCAATGCAACGTTTAAAAGAAGTAGCAGAAAAAGCAAAGAAAGATTTATCAGGAATGGTATCTACACAAATTTCTGCACCATTTATTGCTAAAGGAGAAGATGGAGAACCAGTTCATTTAGATATGACACTAACTCGTGCAAAATTTGAACATTTAATTTCTGATTTAGTAGAATCAACAATTGAACCAGTAAGAAAAGCAATTAAAGACGCTAAAATGTCTAAAAAAGATATTGACAAAGTAATTCTTGTTGGTGGATCAACTCGTGTGCCTATGGTATATGATATGATTACAAAAGAATTAGGACAAGAACCATCACGTGAAGTAAACCCAGATGAAGCAGTAGCAATGGGAGCAGCAATTCAAGGTGGAGTTTTAACAGGAGATGTTAACGACATTGTGTTATTAGATGTAACACCATTATCATTAGGTGTAGAAACATTAGGTGGAGTAATGACTACATTAATTCCAAGAAACACAACTATACCAACTTCACATTCTGAAATATTCTCAACTGCAGCTGACAATCAACCAGGAGTAGATATTCATATTCTTCAAGGAGATCGTCCAATGGCAGCCGATAACAAAACACTTGGAAACTTCCAATTGACAAATATTCCACCAGCACCTAGAGGAGTTCCACAAATTGAAGTAAAATTTGATATTGATGCCAATGGAATTGTAAATGTTACAGCTAAAGATTTAGGAACAAACAAAGAACAATCAATTACAATAACTTCAACAACAAACTTAAGTGATGAAGAAATAGAAAAAATGCGTAAAGAAGCAGAAGAAAACAAAGAAGCAGACGAAAAAAGAAAAGAAGAAGCAGAAATCAAAAATGAAGCTGAGCAAATGGTTTTCCAAACAGAAAAAGCAATTAAAGATTTAGGAGACAAAGCAGATAAGAAAGAAGTAGAAGAAGCAGAAGACCTAATTAAGGACTTGAAGAAAGCTCTTGAAAAAGGAGATATTGACGAAATAAAAGAAGAAAAAGAAAAACTTCAAGAAAAAGCAATGGCTTTAGCAACAAAAGTATATGAACAAGCAGCAAAAGAGCGTCAAGAAAATACATCATCAGAAGATGACGATGATGAAAAAGAAGAAAAGAAAGAAAAAAAGAGCAAAAAAAGTGATGATGTAGAAGAAGCAGATATTGAAGAAGAATAAAATATAAAGTAGTCCTTGATGGACTACTTTTCCAAGTAAGGATGTGAAAAAGTGGCAGAAAAAAGAGATTATTATGAAGTTCTTGGTGTATCAAAAAATGCAAGTTCAGCAGAAATAAAAAGTGCTTATAGAAAAAAAGCTAAGGAATTGCACCCCGATTTAAACAAAGATGATCCTCATGCAGAAGAAAAGTTTAAAGAAGTCCAAGAAGCATATTCTGTATTATCAGATGATAATAAAAAGAGAATGTATGATCAATTTGGACATGCCGGAGTATCTGGTAGTGGAGGAAATCCATACGGAGGATATGGAGGTAGTTACACAAACTTTGATGCATCAGATTTTGATTTTGGAGATATTTTTGATTCCATTTTTGGAGGAGCTGGTGGCGGCTTCGGAGGATTTTCTGGTTTTGGAGGAAGAAGTAATTCAAAAAGAGCATCTCGTGGTAGCGATGTCTTAATGAGAATGGATTTAGATTTTGAAGAAGCTATTTATGGATGTGAAAAAAAATTTAATTTAGATGTTGTAGAAGATTGTGATGAATGTCATGGACACGGAGGATTTGACAGGGAAGAATGTTCAACCTGTAACGGAACTGGAACAGTAACAACACAGCAACAAACAATTTTAGGATCATTTATGTCCCGGTCAACTTGTCCAAAATGTAATGGATTAGGAAAAACTTATAAAAGAAAATGTAGCGAATGTAATGGTAAAGGTAAAATAAAACAAAAGAAAAAAATTACCATTAATATACCAGCTGGAATCAATACAGGAGATCGCCAAAGAGTAAGTGGCAAAGGAAGTCCAGGAACTAATGGAGGAGAAAACGGAGATTTATATATCGAATTTGTTGTTGGAGAACATAACTATTTTGCACGTGAAAACGATGATATTTATCTAGAAGTTCCATTAACAATAGCGGAATCACTTCTTGGATGCAAAAAAGAAATACCAACCATTTATGGTAATGTCAAGATAAATATAAGTGCAGGAACAAATAGTGGAGATAAACAAAGAATTAAAGGAAAAGGTGTAGATAATAAATATCGAAGACACAAAGGAGATATGTATTTAATATTTAAAGTATATACTCCAAAAAACCTATCAAGAGAGCAAAAGACACTAATTGAAAAATTATCAGAAACCCCATTAGAAACAGAAGAAATTAAAAAATTTAATAAATTTACTGAAAAGAATGATAAATAATCATTCTTTTTGACATTAATAAACAAAAAAGAAAAAGTTTTGGGGTTACCTATTGTATTTTTAAGTGAAGCAAGATAAAATATAGTAAAGGAGTGAGAGAGTGAGTAGAGCGGAATTAAAGCAATGGGCAAAGAAAAAAATTAAGGGACATATCTGGGAAATTCTTATACCACTTATTGTAGCTGGAATCTTATCTAGTCTAACAATTGGTCAGAAAATTATAGTTGAAGATGGAACATGGAAAGTAAACGGAGGAATAAATCTATCAATTTTCTTCTATTTCGTGGAAGTAGGTTTAACATACTTTATGGTTAAGTTCATCAAAGACCAAGACCATGAATTTAAAGATTTATTCAAGTTTATAAATGACTATGTTCGTATATTTATAGTAGGTATATTAGAAGGAATCTTTATATTCTTATGGGCATTATTATTAATTGTTCCAGGAATTATTAAAGCAATTGCATATTCAATGGTAACATTGCTATTAGCAGATGATAAATATAAAGATTTAGGATATACAGAAGTATTGAAGAAAAGTGAAGAAATGATGAAGGGACATAAAATGGATTTCTTTATATTAGGTTTAAGTTTCATTGGATGGCACCTTTTAGCAATCTTTACTTTAGGTTTATTAGAAATCTGGATTGCACCATACTATAATACTGCAAAATATAAATTCTTAAGTGATATTAAAGACAATTATGAAAAATTAAATGGATTGTCTCAAGAAGAAAAAGTCCCAGAAAAAAAAGATAATTTTTGTCCAAAATGTGGTACCCAAATCCCAGAGGGTAGCGAAAATTGCCCAAGTTGTGGATAAGAAGCAAAAAAAGAGTTTTATAAAAACTCTTTTTTCTAAATAAAAAAAGAAAGAGCTAAATTATATGACTGATAAAAGAAAAAATAATAAATTATTAATTCAAATTATTAAATTTTTAATCGTAGGAGGTACAGCTACTATTATTGATTTTTCTATATTTTTTATTCTACATGATTTAACAAAGCAAAATACAATAATATCTAATATAGTAGGTTTTTCAATTTCTTTAATATATAATTACATAATCAGTATAAAATGGGTTTTTAATGTAAAAAAAGAATCAAAAACTAATTTTTTGATTTTTCTAATACTTAGTATAATAGGTTTAATAATAAATACTATAATTGTCTATATTGGTATTGAAAAATTAAAATGGTATTCACTATTTTGCAAGATAGCAGCAACTTCCATAGTAATGATATTCAATTTTATTACAAGAAAAAAATTTTTAGAAGAAGATAGGAGCAAAACATGAAAGATAAAAAAATAGCCGTCTTGATTCCTTGTTACAACGAGGCAAAAACAATAAAAAAGGTAGTAAAGGATTACAAACAAGTACTACCAAACGCAGATATTTATGTTTATGACAATAATTCTAGTGATGGTACAGATAGAATTGCAAAGAAGGCTGGCGCAATAGTCAAATATGAATATAAACAAGGTAAAGGGAATGTAATTAGATCAATGTTTAAAGATATAGATGCAGATTGCTATTTAATGATTGATGGCGACGATACATATCCAAAAGAAACTGCTAAAGAAATGTGTGACTATATTTTAAATGGACAGGCTGATATGGTAATAGGGGATAGGCTGTCAAGTACATATTTTCAAGAAAATAAAAGACCATTTCACAATTTTGGTAATATCTTAGTAAGAATATTAATCAATTCATTATTTAAGTCAAATGTACAGGATATAATGACTGGATATCGTGCATTTAGCTATGATTTTGTTAAAACTTTTCCAATATTATCTAAGGGATTCGAAATAGAAACAGAAATGACTATTCATGCTTTAGATAAGAATTTTCTATTAAGAGAAGTTCCAGTTGATTATCGAAATAGACCAAAAGGTAGTGAATCAAAGATAAATACCTTTTCTGATGGGATAAAGGTATTAAAAACAATTGTAAGATTATTTAAAGAATATAAGCCAATACTTTTTTTCTCAATAATTAGTTTTGTATTCCTTGCGATTTCTTTGTTCTTTGGAATACCTGTCTTCATTGAATATTTTGAAACAGGATTAGTTCCTAGATTTCCAACATTAATTTTTTCAGGATTTATGCTAACAATCGCCATATTGATGTTTATATGTGGAACCATATTAGAAGTAGTAGTAAAAAAACATCGACAATTATTTGAATTATTTTTAATAAACACAAAAAAGAAGGACGATTAAAATGGACTTATTTATTCCCTTAATTTATTTTATTTTGACAAATGGTTTATTTGTCTTATTATTCAACAAATCTTTTGGAAAATGTATTCCAATAACTCTTATAATATCTACTTTCACACTTTATATTAGTCAGTTTTTGTTCAAAACATTTAATATTGGAGTCATTATAAATATTCTTTTTCCATTTATTTTTTTGCTACTAATATTTATAAAGAGAAAAAAAGAAAACGTCCAAGTATTTTATAAAAAATTTTTTTCAAATGGGTTTTACATTTTTTTGGTTATTTACATTTGTATATACATTTTTGATTTTTATAGAGTATTTACAAAATGGGATGAATTTTCTCATTGGGGAGTTATGGTAAAAGAAATGTATCGTTTAGATAGGTTTTATTCAGTAAAACAATCAACACTAATGGTACATAAAGATTATCCACCAATAATCCAATTATTTGAATTTTTTTATTCAAAATTATGTGGAGGGTACAAAGAAGCTTACTTAGAAAGAGCTATACACTTATTAAATTTATCGTTTTTTATTCCCTTGTTTTCAGAAAAAGAACAAAGTAAAAAACAAGTTTTATTGAAAACATTACTAATAACAATATCAATATTTATGATTTATTTACTATTTGATAGGCATAATATTATAAATACAATATATGTTGATTACACGATGGCTATAACAACCGCTTATTTACTAGCAACAATTAGTATTGAAAAAGATTTATTTCAAAAATTCACTATAATAAACTTATCATTAGGATTAACTTTTTTATTACTAATAAAGCAAATGAGTCTACCTTTATATGCCATGATACTATTCCTATTTATAATGAACATTTTATTAAAAGAAAAAGGAAAGAGATTATCAAAAGAGAATCTAAAAAAGCTCTGTAAAATAGCAATATTATTAATAATAATTCCAATACTTACAATGAAAAGTTGGAATTGCTATATAGAAAAATTAAAGATAGAAAAGCAATTTGATTTAAAAGATATAAAAATAATGGAATTAAAAAACATAAATAATGGTACTAAAGGAGAAAAATATCAACAACAATCTATAAAAAACTATTTTAGAGCAATAAAAACAGAAAATATGACAACATCATATCTTCGTATTACTTATTTAGAATGCTTCATAATTACATTAGTCTTATTATACGTTTTATGGTCTTTAAATAAGAAAACAATATCAAAACAACAAATAATATTAATAGGAATAACACTAACACTTGGATATATTGGTTACTCTTTTGTAATGTTAATACTGTATGTATTCTCATTTGGGCCAATAGAAGGACCATCTCTAGCATCTTTTGAAAGGTACATGCCTACTTTTGTATTAATATGCTTATCACTAATTTTTATGCTATTTATTTATAATAATAAAACAAAAAAAGATTTACACAAATTAGTAATGCTAACTGCTATATTAATTTTAATTCAGTCACCATTGTCTATAAATAAATGTTATCCAAGGATAAAAAAATCGCAAATGTCTGGCTTTGAAAAATTAGCCAATAGTATAAAAGAAAAAACAAAAAATAAATCAAAAATCTATGTAATTGCTGAAGATTCAGTAGGAGACTATCAATTTTATATAAAATATTATTTAGGAGATAAAACAACAAATTTAGTTTATTTTGATTTACCAGTAAAAGATATAGAAAATTACGAAGACTATTATAATCAAAATATAAAAGAATATATGTTAAAATTTGATTATTTGTTTTTAGCAAAACTAAACAAAGAATTTAAAGAAAAATATAGTTTTCTTTTTGAAAACAACACAATAGAAGAGGGAAACTTATATAAAATAGAAAAATATCCTATGAAATTAATAAAATAAAGAGTCTACAATGAAGGCTCTTTACTTTTGACAAAAGGTTTAGCAGAACAAATCTGCAATCTTTCCATATAATCATCAATTTGTTCCATTGTGTTTTCTATTGGACCATTATTATCAATTACAATAATATCAAATTGCATTAATTTCTCTTCAGAAAAATCTCTAGAATCAGAAAGAAATCTTCGCGCTACTTCATTAGGATTTTCCATATTTTTGCGAGCACGAGCAACAGCACGTTCCAGTCTTGTCATATCATCGACATAGATGAAGAAAGGAATTACGTTTTCTTTTCCATAATAAAGAATAAAAGAATCTAACATTTCCAAAGATCCTACAACAACCTGATTTCTAGATAAATCAATAACAGAAGAAGAAGTAGCATAGGACCAAACTCCAAAAACAGTTTGATAATCTCTTCTTTCAATTAATTGTTGATTCTTTTCTAACTCATCCATCTCTTCCGAAGTGATGAAATAATAAGATATTCCATCAACTTCTCCATCTCTTTGAGGCCTAGTAGTATGTAAAATAACACTATCAAACCCATACTTCTCAGAAAAAAGTTCATAAATGCAATCTTTTCCTGAAGCAGAAGGCCCAGTAAAAAAAATAATCATAATCTCACCAACAAATATTCTAATCGAACAATTAAAATAATTCAACTCTTTTTGTATAAGTTAAAAAATTAATAAATCATAGTGTGCAAAATACGATCAGTATTTTTAAAATTTACTTTAGCAATTTCTTTTAATTTTTCTTTACCATATTTTTCAACAATTTCTTCGCCAATTTTATCGACATCACTTCCAGCACCTTTAGGTAGAGGAATATGAAGACTATCAGATAACTTATCAAATTCCTTTAAAAATAAATATCGACTAATAATGGATGCGCATGCAACAGCTAAAGAAATATCTTCAGCTTTTGTTAAAAAAGTAATTCCTTTTTGAACAACATTTTGATCATTGAGATATTCATAATATCTAGCTTCTCTGGCAAACTCATCAACAATAATAAAATCATAAACAGGATTTTCTTCGTGAATTAATTGATACAAAGCTCTATTATGCATAATGGCTTTAATCTTATTAATATTAATATCTCTGGAATACTTTTCATTATACTCTTCATTATATAAAATAACACTTCTATATTTTATTCTTTTCGCAATTTTAGGAGCTATTTTTAAAATTTTGCTATCATCAATTTTTTTAGAATCCCCAGTACCTAATTCCTCTAAAAAAGAAATATCTTCTTTTGAAACATAGCAAGCAGTAACAACAATAGGACCAAAATAATCCCCTGTACCAACTTCATCACTTCCAACGGAATTACAAAAATAATACTTCTCATTTTCTTTTTTCTTTGCAGCTTTACTTTCTTTTGTATTCTCTAGCGCAACACCCCACATAGCCGCATCAACATCAGCAGAAGTTCCTTGAAACATAACTTTACCAGACTCATACATAGTAATAACAGTATCTTCATCTTGTGCTTGAAAAACAACATATGGAATAACTTTGTCTCTTCGTTTATCTTTATAATATTCAATCATTTTTTCTTTAATCTCATCATTTACTTTAATAACAACATTCACATCTATCACCTCTAAAAAAACATATTATATTGAATAAAATCAAGTACTTCACTCTTTGTAAGACCCTCACTTATTTTCTGATTATAGAGCTCTTCTAAATCAGTATCACTTTTATTTAAAATATATGGATTACTATCAAATAGAATATATAAGTAAGAAAAACCAAGCTCATAAAATTTATTAAGAAGTTTTTTTATAGAATTTAAACCTCTAGTTAAATAAAATGGATTACAAGAAAGAATATTTTTAATAGAATTTAACGAACAACCAATACCTTTTAAAAGTTTAATTAATTCTTCTATTTCAGAATCATCAACTTGTAGGATATCTTCATTAGAATTCATCATATTTTGTATCTCTTCAATTGTAAAACCAAAACGAATTAATACATCCATTAATAATCACCCTTCAATAATTCTTCTTTTGTAATTGAATATTTATTATAAAAATCACTATCATTTAAAAACAAAAGAAAATAATTTTTCATAGAAATCTTTTCATATTTAGAAATAAATTGATATCGAGACTTTATAAAATTTAAATTATAAAAAAGAAACTTACTTTCATCAACAATCAATGAACCAAGCCCACATTCTTTATAAAATTCTATTTTTTCTTCAATACTTTTTATATGATAACCAAATAGGAAAGGACAACCTTGAATCATTTTAACAACATCACTAGAAGAATAACCTAAACTCTGAATAGATAAAAATTTATCTTTAAGAGTCTCAATTGAATATAAAAGTATATAGGGGTTATGACTTATCATAAGAATAATATCATCCTTAAAGAAACCCAAAGAAGATAAAACATCAATTTTAGAATCTAACAGATTTAAGTATTCACTCTTTAAAATAAAAGGTATTTTTCGAATAAGAGAAACAATACTTTTTTCTGTATAACCAAATTCTATCAAACATTGAAATTTTTCAAGTATTTTACCAAAATTACTTAAAAATAATTCTGGTAAAAAAGAAGTTATTTTAATAACATCAGAATTTGTAAAACCAAAGTGTTTTACGTCATCAATAGTCTTAGAAATTAAATCCTCATCATACTGAAATAATTCTGGAATATTAGTAAAAATAAATATTGCCTCTAAAGAAGAATATCCAAACTTTAAAAAGAATTGAAAAGCCTTCTTCATATTAGCAACACTACAAGAAAAAATAGATGGATATTGAATAATAATAGAATGAACATTTTCTTTATCAAACCCAAGATTATATAATTGATCAAATTTTTGTTTTATTTTAGAAAGATTAAGAGAATAAATATAAGGATAATTTTTTAAAATAAAGAAAAACTCTAATTTATTAAATCCCAAAAGATAAAAATCATGAATTTTATTTTTTATATTTTCAATACTTTCACAAATAATAGTGGGAACTGTTGTAGTAATATAAATAAAAGATTTATTATCGACATTATTTTTTTTAAAGAAATTATATATAGTTTTAAAATTATAAAGAAGAGTGGATTCAGAATAAGAAGAAATTGGATACGTCTTTTTAAAAAAAGAAGTTTGCTTATTAGAATAACCAATATTTTCTAAATATTCATCTAACATATAATCCACCACCTAAAATTTATTATAGCATAATTTTTATAAATAGTTTATAATGAAATAAAATAAGGAGGTATAAAATGATAAATATATTAGATATTGGAATAATCCTAATATTATTAATGTTTATGATTGTAGGATGGAAAAACGGAGGAATAAAAGAATTAGTTAGTTTTGTAGGAATTATTATTATTTTTATTATTTCATATAACTTAAAAGGAATAATTGGAAATATATTCTGTACATTATTACCATTTATAAAATTTTCAGGTAGCCTATCAGGACTAACAGTTATTAATATCTTTTTATATCAAGCAATTGCATTCTTATTAGTATTTAGTATTCTATTAGGACTATATACAATATTAATGAGTATTTCAAAAACAATTCAAAAGATAGTACATTTAACAATTATATTATGGTTACCATCAAAATTATTAGGAGCATTTGTAGGATTTATAAAAGCTTGGATAATACTATTTGTTCTTTTAACAGTATTAATTGTTCCATTAAAAGACAAGCAAATATTAGAAGAAAGTAAAATGGTAAATATAATAATGTATAAAACACCAGTACTAAGACAAATAACATCTCCATTTACATCTGCTATAGAAGAAATTACTGGTTTAACAATAAAAACTGCAAAACAAGAAAATACACCAGAAGAAGCAAACAAAGAAGCAATTGATATTATGTTAAAGTATAATATAGTAGATAAAAGATTAATAGAAAAACTAATAGAAAAAGGGAAAATAGATAATATTGGAAATATTGATAATATCTTAAACAGGTATTAAGGAGATAAAAATGTATTGTAGAAATTGTGGTACTAAATTAAAAGACAATGCTAATTTTTGTACAAACTGTGGAGAGAAAGTAAAGAAAATACCAGAAAATAATGAACTTGAAAAAAATAAAATAGTTAAATCTGTAGCAGAAGTGCAAATAATAGAAACAAAGGAAGATCCATATATATCAAAAGCAAATGATAAAACAATATTAGGGATTATTATTGGTACAATGACTTTATCAATGATACTAATTTTTATTGCTAGCAAACTATAAAGAAAAGAGAAATGTTTTTCTCTTTTTATTTACAAAATTAAATAATTTTTGAAAATTATTCTTTTATTCTTGTATGAAAGGAATTGGTTTGTTATACTAATAATGTTATATTTTAAGGAGGAATCATAATGCACAAATATGTATATTTATTCAGTGAAGGAAACGCTGATATGAGAGAACTTCTTGGAGGAAAGGGCGCTAATCTAGCAGAAATGACCAATATTGGCCTACCAGTTCCACAAGGATTCACAATAACAACAGAAGCATGTACTCAATATTATGAAGATGGAAGAGAAATCAATGACGATATTCAAAAACAAATAAATGAGTACATCAAAAAAATGGAAAAAATAACAGGAAAGAAATTTGGAGATAAAGAAAATCCATTATTAGTTTCAGTACGTTCTGGTGCTAGAGCTTCAATGCCTGGTATGATGGATACAATACTTAACTTAGGATTAAATGAAGAAGTAGTAGAAGTAATAGCAAAAAAAAGTAATAATCCAAGATGGGCTTGGGACTGCTACAGAAGATTTATTCAAATGTATTCAGACGTCGTTATGGAAGTAGGAAAAAAATACTTTGAAGAATTAATCGATAAGATGAAAGAAAAGAAAAACGTTACTCAAGATGTAGACCTTGATGCTGATGATTTAAAAGAATTAGCAAAACAATTTAAAAAAGAATATAAAAAGAAAATAGGGAAAGAATTCCCAAGTGATCCAAAAGAACAATTAATGGGAGCAATTAAAGCAGTATTCCGTTCATGGGATAATCCAAGAGCAAACGTTTACAGAAGAGATAACGATATTCCATATTCTTGGGGAACTGCTGTAAATGTTCAATCAATGGCTTTCGGTAATATGGGAGATGACTGTGGAACAGGAGTTGCCTTTACAAGAGACCCAGCAACAGGAGAAAAAGGTTTATTTGGAGAATTTTTAACAAATGCCCAAGGAGAAGACGTGGTTGCCGGCGTACGTACACCAATGAAAATTGCTGAAATGGAACAAAAATTCCCAGAAGCATTTAAACAATTCCAAGAAGTGTGTAAAACACTTGAATCTCATTACAGAGACATGCAAGATATGGAATTTACTGTAGAACATGGAAAATTATACATGCTACAAACAAGAAATGGAAAAAGAACTGCTCAAGCAGCATTAAAAATTGCTTGCGATTTAGTAGATGAAGGAATGCGAACTGAAGAAGAAGCAGTTTCTATGATTGATCCTAGAAACTTAGATACATTACTTCACCCACAATTTGATCAAAAGAAATTAAAAGCAGCAAAACCAATCGGTAAAGGATTAGGAGCTTCACCTGGAGCAGCATGCGGACAAATTGTATTTACAGCAGAAGATGCCGAAGTATGGCACAAAAACAAAAAGAAAGTTATCTTAGTAAGATTAGAAACTTCACCAGAAGATATTACTGGAATGAAAGTTGCACAAGGAATTCTTACTGTTAGAGGAGGAATGACTTCTCACGCAGCTGTAGTTGCTCGTGGTATGGGATCTTGCTGTGTATCAGGTTGCGGTGACATCAAGATGAATGAAGCTAAGAAAGAATTTACATTAGGTGGAAAAACATTCCATGAAGGAGATATAATCTCAATTGATGGAACTACAGGAAACATCTATGATGGAGAAATTCCAACAGTAGATGCTAAGATAGTAGGAGAATTTGAAAGAGTCATGGACTGGGCAGATAAGTTCAGAACACTAGGAGTAAGAACAAACGCTGATACTCCAACAGATACAGCTAAAGCAATTGAACTTGGGGCAGAAGGAATTGGCCTATGCCGTACAGAGCACATGTTCTTTGACGAAGAAAGAATATTTAATATTAGAAAAATGATTCTTGCAGACACAACAGAAGAAAGAGAAGAAGCTCTAGCAAAACTAATTCCATATCAAAAAGGCGACTTTAAAGCAATGTATAAGGAATTAAAAGGTAAACCAATGACAGTTCGTTACCTAGATCCACCACTACATGAATTCTTACCAAAAGAAGAAAGTGAAATTAAAGCCCTAGCAAAAGATATGGGAGTTACTGTAAAGAAATTAGAGCAAAAATGTGCAGACCTACATGAATTTAACCCAATGATGGGACATAGAGGATGCCGTTTAGCTGTCACTTACCCAGAAATAGCTAAAATGCAAACAAGAGCATTAATGGAAGCTGCAATTGAAGTATCAAAAGAAGAAAAAATCAATATTGTACCAGAAATTATGATTCCATTAGTTGGAGAAATTAAAGAGTTAAAATTTGTTAAAGATGTTGTTGTAGAAACAGCAGAAGCAGTAAAGAAAGAGAAAAAATCGAAAATTGAATATCATATTGGAACAATGATTGAAATTCCGAGAGCTGCTTTAACAGCTGATGAAATAGCAAAAGAAGCAGAATTCTTCTCATTTGGAACAAATGACTTAACACAAATGACTTTTGGTTTCTCAAGAGATGATGCAGGTAAGTTCTTAGATTCATACTATGAAAATAAGATTTATGAACAAGATCCATTTGCAAGACTTGATCAAAAAGGCGTTGGAAAATTAATAAAGATGGCTACAGAATTAGGTAAGTCTGTAAGACCAGATATCAAATTAGG
>CADBNY010000123.1 GCA_902796215.1 uncultured Erysipelotrichaceae bacterium
AACATTAATTAGTGTTGCTCAAAGACATGGGGGAAAATTACCGGTTCGTACTAATTTCTTGTTAGATGAGTTTGCTAATATGCCACCGTTAAAGGATGTAACAACTATGATTACTGCAGCACGTTCTAGACATATTCGTTTTACAATGATTATCCAAAACTTTGCACAATTAGATGATGTTTATGGAAAAGAGGAAGCTGAAACTATTCGTGGTAACTGTGGAAATATTATTTACTTAATTACTACTGAGTTAAAAGCTTTGGAAGAAATTTCTAAGATGTGTGGTGAAGTTAAATCTAAGAAGGATGATAAGACAGCTTCTACACCACTAGTTACAGTTTCTGATTTGCAAAGAATGAAGCAATTTGAAGTTATTATTTTAAGAATGAGAAAACAGCCTTTTAAAACAAAATTTACACCTTATTTTAAAATAAATTGGGGTGAAAAATATCCTCCTGCTAAATATCCAGTACGTAAAAGAAAATCTGTGCAAACATTTGATATAAAAGAATTTGTTAAGGAAGCTAAAAAGAAGAAACTACTTGATATGATGAATTCATCTGATGAACCTGCTAGTGGTGGTTTTGGTTTTCCTCCATCAGGTGGTATGGGAATTCCACCTAGCTTTTCTCCACCTTTTGATCAGAAAAAAGGTCCATTTTCAGATATGCCACCTTTCTTTCCAAATGTTGGCGAAAGAAATAATATAGAGCGTAATTTTAATTCTTTTGAACCTTTGAAAAGTCGTGGAAATGATGTTTCAGATCCTTTAAAGACAAAACCTTTAGGTGGATCTTTCCCAGGATTAGATCATGATGATAAAAAAGATTCTTTAGAATTTAATGTTGATGATCTTGTTAAAAAGATTGATGCTAAAATTGCAGAGCTTGAAGCGGAAGAAAAACAGAGGCTTGAAGAAGAAAAAGAGAAAGAGAAAAAGAAAATTGATGATGAGGAAAAAGAAGAAGTTAAAGCTATTGATAGTCTTTCTTCTAACTCTCATCATATTGATAATAAAATGGCTGTTCCAGAAGCTGAAGTTCTTCCAAAAACAATTAATAATCCAGTTAGTACTTTAAGCTTGGATGATGATTCTGATGATGATTTCTTTGATGATTTTTTTGATAATTAAGGTACTTATTTGATTTTTGTGATTAATTTAGAAAAAAGGATGATGAAATATGAAAGATAATGACGAAGTAAAAGAAGAAATAAAGGATGAAGTAAAAGATGAATTTGAAGAGGAGTATGAATTAGAAGAAAAGGAGCCAACAAGTAGTGACTATGCAAGATTCAAGATGTTTCGTTTTATGAAATTAGTTATTATTGTTGTTATTATTTTATTAGTTATTTTATTTGTTGCCTCTTTGTTTTCAACAAAAAAAGAATATACTTATTCTGATGTTGAATCAGCTATGAAAAAAGCTGCAATTTCTTATTTTAAAGATCATCCTGATAGTTTACCATTGGAGGAAGGCAGTATTGTAGAAATTGATGCTAGTAATTTAATTGCGGAAGAAAGAATGAAAGATTTTTCTGAATATGTAACTGATGGAAATACTTGTAAAGGTTCTGTTCAAGTTGAAAAAATAAATGCTGATTATTTGTATACTCCATATCTTACTTGTGGAGATAATTATATTACAGTTGAGTTATCTAAGAAAATAGTTTCAGATAATCCTGTTGTTACTAGTGGATATGGTTTATATTCTACTAATGGTGGTTATGCTTTTCGTGGTGAGACTGCTAATAATTATGTAAAAATGGGTGAATATTTGTGGAGAATTGTTAAGATTACTTCTAACAATAATGTTGTGTTGATTAGTGATGAAGGAATGATTTATACTCAACCTTGGGATAATCGTTATAATCAAGAATATTCTTATGAATCTGGTATTAATCAATATAGTGCTAGTCGTATTAGAGAATATTTGAACAAAGTATATACTAATTCCTCTGATAAAAATGATGAAAATATTTTGACTGAAAGTACTAAAGCTAGAATTGTTTCTTATGATGCTTGTGTTGGAAAAAGAAATCTTAATAGCGAATCTAAGGATAATAGTGAGGAATGTAGTGAAGTTTTAAGAAATCAAAAGTTGGGATTATTAACCTTATCAGATTATTTATATGCCAGTATTGATCCTAATTGTAAATCTGCAACTACTAAAAATTGTAAAAATTATAATTATCTAGTGGCAAAAGAAGATTGGTGGTTAATAACTGCTAATAAAGATGATACATCGACTGTGTTTAATGTTGCTAGAAATGGCAATGTTGTTGCAGAATTAGCTAGTAATTATGCTGCTGTTCGTCCAGTAATTTATCTAAATTCTAATGTTTTGTATAAAAGTGGAAATGGTACTTTGGATAAACCTTATACACTTCGATAGGAGTCTATTATAAAATAGATTCTTTTTTTTTCATTAAATATAATGGAGGTGATTTATATAACTCAAAACATTATTGATATTCGATCTTTTCATCAATATCAGAGCGGACATATTCCGGGGGCTAAATCTATTGAAAAATATGAATTGTTAAAAAATCCTGCAAAGTATTTGAATAAAGAAAAAATATATTATATTTATTGTAATTCAGGTATTCAAAGTAAAGTGGTTGTTCAAAAATTAAATTCTATTGGATATTCTACAGTCAATATAGATGGAGGTTATTATAATTACTTGTTAAGAAATTAGAATTATACTATAATAAATATTAGAATATGTTAGGAGGTGCATTATGGAATTTGTTATTATTTTACTACTAGTTGTTTTAATTATATTAGAATCTTTTTCTCTTTTAAAAGGAATTAATGAATCTCATATTATAGATCGTCTTTCTAATTTGGAGGTTAGTATGATGAAGGAGATTGGGGATTTTAAAGGTGATTTTAGTCATACTATTAGTGGGGATTTTACAAAATTAAATGAACAGGTGGAAAAAAGACTTCTCTTAATAAATGAAAAAGTAAATGAAAGATTAGATCAAAATTTTGAAAAGACTAATAAAACATTTTTAAATGTTATTGAGAGGCTTTCTAAAATAGATGAAGCTCAAAAGAAGATTGAAACTTTATCCACAGATATTGTTGGGTTACAAGGAATTTTAACAGATAAAAAGACAAGAGGAATTTATGGTGAAGTTAATTTAAATCATATTTTAAGTAATGTTTTTGGACAAAAGAATGATTCTATTTATCGATTACAATATACATTATCGACAGGAGTTATAACTGATGCTGTTTTATTTGCTCCAGAACCTTTGGGAACAATTTGTATTGATTCAAAATTTCCATTAGAGCATTATCAATTAATGGTTGATAAAAAGAATTCTGTTGAAGCAAGAGAAAACTATGAAAAATTATTTCGACAAGATATGAAAAAACATATTGATGCAATAAATACAAAGTATATTATTCCTGGAGAAACAACTAATCAAGCTATTTTGTTTTTGCCAGCAGAAGCTATTTTCGCTGAAGTTAATGCATATCATCCTGATATTATTCAGTATGCTTATAAGAAAAAAGTATGGATAACTAGTCCTACTACATTAATTTCTACTTTAACTGTGATTGAGATGATTATTAAAAATATTGAGAGAGATAAATATACATCTATTATTCATGAAGAATTAAATAAGTTAGGAATTGAATTTTCAAGATATAAGGAACGTTGGGATAAGTTAGCTAGAAGTATTCAGACTGTTAATAAAGATATTGAAAATGTTAGTATTACTACAGATAAAATATCTAAAAAATTTGATACTATTAATCAAGTGGATAAAAATATATTAGAAGATTATTCTGATAAAAAGAGCTAATAAGTTCTTTTTTTTCTTCTTTTATAATAAAAATTAGTATGATGAAAAAAATATTTTTATATTTTTTAAGTTTTGTATTTATGATTATTGGAATTATTTTTATATTTTTATACATAAATTTGTTTTCTTTTGGTTATACTATTTTTGATTATTTTAAATTTATATTTACAAACTATGAATGTTATTTTTTTTATATTGGGCTCGGTATTTATATTTATCTTTTTTGGAGGAAATAATATGAATTATGTTTATGATTTGGTATTAAATTATTGTGATTTAAATCATTTTTATGAATTTTATGAATGGGATAGTATGGATGAACTTACTTATATTCAAGAGATTCCTATTTTTAGAATTCATGATTTTCAGATGAATGATTTATTAAATTCTTATTTTAAAATAAGTCCTGATTTTTTAAAAAAAATATATAAAAAGACAGTTACAATTCAAGGAGTTATTCCTTATTCTGTTTTATTTACAGATTCTTTTCGAACGTATGCTTTTCAGTTTGATAATGATGGTAGTTTAATAAAAAAAAGTTCTTTACTTATTGATGAAGAAGGAGATGTTATGGAGGAAGTAGGGCATTTAGAACTTATTTCTTTAGATTATGAAATTATAAAAAAATGTTCTTATATTTCTTTTTTTACAAGGCATGAAAAAAAGATTCAATCTTATCTTTTGGATGAGATTAAATCTTTATATGAAAATAAAAATTATGATGAAATTGATTTTTTATATCAAGAATATTTTTCTGAAGATAAAAGTATTTATGAAAAATATTATTACTTAATGGA
>CADBNY010000124.1 GCA_902796215.1 uncultured Erysipelotrichaceae bacterium
ACTATACCATTTTTATTAACATAATATGTTCCCTCTTGTGGACCATATGCAATTGTTGCTAATCCTCCTGTATATAGTTTCCCAGAATTAATTCCTAATAGGTATCTTTTCCCCCCTATCTCTTGAATTCCCTTTAGCATTTCTCCATCGTTATAATAGTATTTATCATTACTTTGTATTATCCAACCCGTTTTTCCTTTTACTGTTACTATGCAAGTTGCAGTTAATCCATTTGATGTTCTTGCTGTAATTGTTGCTACTCCTTTATCTTTTGCTGTTACTAAACCATTTTGATTAATACTTGCAATACTTGGATTATTACTTGACCAAGTTATGTTTTTGTTATCTGTTGTATTTTCAGGTTCAATTGTAACTGTTAGTTGTTCTGTATCTTTTTTCCATATAGTTAGCTCTAATGATGTATTATTCATGCTAATATTAGTAATTGGTCTAAGAATTTCCTTCCAAATTGCATACAAAATAATATCATTATTAAAATTGTTAATTACTTGTTGATTAGTATATTGAGTACCAGTACCATCTGATTTTGTATTCCAACTGTCAAAAGTATATCCTTCTTTTATAAATGCATTTTCTTTTAACTGTTGCTCTACTCCATATGTAAATTCTTGTTCTTCCATTTCTCCTGTTCCACCATTAGCATCAAAAGTAATTGTATACTTATTTGGAATCCATATTGCATATAAATTTAGATCTTCATCAATACTTTCAAGTTCTTGTTGATCTATATAATCTATTCCTGTTCCATCTGCTTTTGTATTCCATCCTAAAAAGATATATCCATCTCTTATAAATGAATTAGCTTGTAAAGAACCTGGATTTAGAATATCTACTCTTTGAATCATATTATTTTCTGTACTATCATTGGCAAAGAAGTGAACGTTTACTTTTCCATCACCAATGAGTATTTCAATATCTTCTGTTGTCTCTTGATGATTAATTGTTAATGTATGATATCCTGGTTTTATCTCTGATGAAAGATTAACCAATACATTTATATTATTAATTGCAACAATATTATTTTGTACATTTAAATAATTATTCTCATTATTTCCTTTATAATCTTCTAAACTATAATTTGCAACTTCTCCAGAAGAGATATTTCTTGTATTTGATAAAACTCTAAAAGAATAACTTGTATTAGATATATCAAATTTAATACGATTATCTTCTGTATTTAATTTAGTTTTAATAATAGAATTTTGTGATACATTTGATGTAAATATTGACATCGTATCAGTAATAAATCGAACTCCATTTATGCTTTCTATTTTTACACTAAATTCTTCATCACCTATCAAAATATTTTTATCTGATAAATCAATTGTATTAATACCCATATTTGGTATGGTTACTTGTTTTACATTATTATAATTATGATTCTTTGATGTTATAGAAATCTTATATTCTCCATTTTTTCCATAAGTAAATAATTTAATTTTTTCTACTTTTTCATTATTATCTATTTTATGAAAAGTTTTTGTTTCACTTGTTGTTTGATATAAATTTTTTAAATTTACCTTATCATGATAGTTATTATCCCAGTTTTTATTTTGTGTAGAAGAAAAATCTGAAAAGACAAATACATCATCTTCTATTGAATCATATGCTAAATAGATGTATGCTTCAGTAGTTCCCCATGAATTTCTTAATATCCATGCTCCTTTACCAGTTACTAAATTAGAATTACTACAGGATGATACATTTTCACTGTGATAATAAACTGTTTCATTATTAATTTCTTTTTCCGCTTTACAATAAGAGTAATCATAATTATCATCCCATCCAATTATTTGCATCGCATGGTTTCCATCTTGAGTACAATTATCTACGCGAATGATGGATGTATTATTATAATTTGTATTATTATTTATATTTTTTGAACTACAGGAATAGCCTGGTGCTTGAGTGCCAACATAGGCTCCGCCATTTTCCATAATTAATTGTTTTAGCTTATTTCTGTAGTTTTCCCATTCTTCAGAAGTACTATTATTAGTCATAGTAGGTAATAAAATACCTGAATTTAATTCATATAAAACATTATTATAATTCAAAACTTCTGAAACTTCTTTTTTGCTTTGATCTGTATTAAATGGCATTACTAAGTCATTATATAGCCCTAACCCATTGTATAAAATTAATGATGATACCAAAAAATTTCCACCACTGCTTAATTCTCTCATACCATTTTCATTGTCATAATCTTTAATTCCATTAGTACTACTAGCATAATCTATTTGTCTCGTTGAAAAAGTTAAATTACGTGGTGTTGATTGTTTAATCATTAAATTACTTTCTGTTTGTTCAACAGTAGCAAATGCCCAACATAAATTTAATGGGGTTTGATTTTTTAATTCTGTAATATGATTATCATCATTTAAATTAAATGTAGTTGGAAGTTCATCTGGCGTTTCTGAAATTTTAAAATAAATATCATATTGTTTTGGAATTTCAGAAACTTCCTTTTGTTCTTCTTTGGTTAAAGAAAGATATTCTACATATTTAGGACTTAAATATGGAACATTTTCTTCTCTATTTTTTTCTGTTTTTATTATTTGTCCTGTTTCTTCATAGACTTCTTCTATATATTCTTTGGCCTCTTGTGGTAGATAAGAATAGTATTTATTTTCTAAGGTTTTTTTTATGATATATTCTTTATTTGTTTTGGTATAAACAATTAATGTTGAAAAAATACTAAATAACAATAAAATAAAGCCTACTATTACTCTTTTCTTCATATTTTATTCTCCCTTTATTATTAATATAACATAAATATTTTTTTTTTTATATAAAAAGAACAATTAATTTTAACTGTTCTTTTTAATATTTTTTCTTATTCTCATCTACTATTCTTTGGAGATATTTACCATAATCATTTTTGCTTAATACTTTAGCCCTTTCTTCTAATTGGTTGGTAGTAATCCAACCTCTATTGTAAGCAATTTCTTCTGGACAGCAAATAACTTTACCTTTAGTCTCTTTAATTGTTCTAATCATATTAGCAGCATCCAATTGACTATTAAAAGTACCAGTATCGAACCAATGAAATTCATCTTCTAAAATTTCTGCTTTTAACAATTCTTCTTGTAAATATATATCATTTAGTGATGTTATTTCTAATTCTCCTCTTTCTGATGGAGTAATTTCTTTAGCTTTTTCTGAGACTCCTTTTGGATAAAAGTATAACCCAGTAATGGCATACTTTGATTTTGGTTGTTTTGGTTTTTCTTCTACTGATAATACTTGATTATTTTCATCAATTTCCATAATACCAAATCTTTCTGGATCATCTACTTGATTACCAAATATGGTAGCATAACCCTCTTTAGCATTTTGTCTTGCTCTTTGTAATGCTTGCCTAAAACCACTTCCATAGAAGATATTATCTCCTAAAATCATAGCACATTCATCATCTTGAATGAATTCTTCTCCTAAGAGAAAAGCTTGAGCTAGACCATCTGGTGATGGTTGAATGACATAAGAAATATTAATTCCAAATGTTTTTCCTTCTTTTAATAATTTCTTAAAATTATCTTGATCTTCTGGAGTTGTAATTACTAAAATGTCTTTAATACCTGCTGACATTAAAGTTGATAAGGGATAGTAAATCATTGGCTTATCGTAAATAGGCATTAATTGTTTACTAATTCCTTCTGTTATTGGATAAAGTCTTGTTCCAGACCCTCCTGCTAAAATTATTCCTTTCATTTGAACCTCCCTATTAGACATACAACATATAGAAATCCTCTATAAGAGTAATCTGTTATATATAATAGCAATCTCTGCATTATATTTGATTTTTTATAATTTTTTATATAATATCTTTGACTTTCTTTTAGAATTTTTTGCTTTTCTAGTCTCTTTATACTTTTATCTACTGATACAGAATGATCATGATAAATTGTTACTTTGTTATTAACACATTCTTTTTTGTTTTTCTTTTTCACTTTTTCTGCTAGAATTTGTTCTTCATAATATAGAAGTGTTGATTCATCAAAGAATTCTACTTCTTTTAAAAATTTACTATCGACTAGAAAAAAACATCCTGATACAACATCTACTATAGTCGTTTCTTTTTCATAATCTGAGTCTTTGTATAGTAGATATTTCTTTTTAAAGTTTCTATTAAAATATGGAATATTAAATAATATTTCTTGATTTACTGTTGGAAGATGCCAACCTCTATTGATTACTCCATGTTCATCTACTATTGGCCCCACTACTACAATATCATCTTTTATAGTTTCTGATAAGTTTATTAAATCCTTCTCTTCTTTTATGATAATATCAGAATTAGAAAATATAATATTACAAGTTCCTAATTTTTCTATTAGGAATTTTGCTCCAGTATTTAATCCAGATGAATAATTTCTAGAATTATTTTTTATTACTGTAATATTATCTTTTTCTTGTTTTTTTAATTTTTCAAAAGAATCATCTTGTGAATTATTATCTACTATAACAATATGATTTAGACATTTGTAATCTTTAATATTTTTTATTAAGCGACTTGTATTTTCAAAATCATTATAGTTTACAATGACCATTCCTATTTTTTTTTGCATAAATTATTCCTCTTTCATCAAAATATTAAATATTATTACTTATTAATTCTTTATACTCTTTTTTATTTAAAACATGATTTGAAGCAATGGTTGCTAATGCAATGTTATTATTATCTTCTGAATAACTATAATCATAAGTCTTATAGTTTAGTATTTTAAAGATTAATAAATCTTTTTTATTTGTTACTGGAGTTTGATATTTTATTTCATAGTTTTGTAAATTATCTTTACTTTTCTTTCCAACTACTAAAATACTTTCTTTTTCTTTTGGAAATAACATTATTATAATTATACTAGCTATTAAGCTTACTGATGGTGCTGTGATAATATGACCAGTAAAGAAAGATAAGATAAATATATAAAGTAGACTTGTTTTCATCATATAGTTTTCATATGTTAATGGTGTTTTTACTTTTGTTAATTGATATAATATCCAAATAATTACTATTGAAATTAGAATAAAACCTACAATTCCATGAGAATAATATATATCAAAATAATCTATTTCTATTCTTTTTGTTTCTTGTCCATTATTTAAATATCCTATACCAAATACTTTTTGATAAGTATTGGCTTTTTGATATAATCTTTTTTCTTTCTTTAGAAAAGTTAATCTTTGACTAAAAATAAAATGATCCACATATTCTTCTTTTTCTATTACTTCCGTTATATCTTTTATTTTTAAGAATTTTAGATGAGTTTTAATATTTTTATAAAAATTAGTTTCTGGAATAATTCCTAATAAAGCTATTATTCCAATTAGTGTTATGAAAAAAGAGATTAATATTTTTTTATATTCTTTTTGTCTTATATAATTTATAAATAAGTAAATAATACTCAATCCTAAAGTCATTATAAATATTAGAAGTGGAGTTTTAGTTCCCATCATTAATATGACAATAACGTACATTATTAATAAAATTCCTTTTAAAACATTCTTTTTTGAGGTTGTTAAAATGTAGAATAAAACTGGAGTTAATATAGAGATAATTCCTCCTACCTCATTTGCTGAATTAAAAAATCCTAAAGTTCCTACTTTTGTTATTTCATATGTTTTGTAACCAATATTAAATAATGTTGGAACAAAGATAAAGATTAGGTAGAAGAATAATACTGTAAAAAGAAGCATTTTACTAATTCTTATTTCTTCTTTTATGGAATAAAATGATATTAATAAAATTGGAAAGTATATTACTTTTATTAGATTTTGTATTTCTATCAATAATCCGCCTTGTTTATAGAGAAGTATACCAATTATATATAAAATACAATAAAGAAATCCTATTAAATATAGAATTAGTAATTTCTTTTTTTTATATATAAATACTGTAGTAAAACTAATCCAAATCAAAAATAAAGATCTAATTATTGTACCAATTGTAAACTGAATATGAAAATAATGAAGACATATTCCTGTTAGTAAATCTATAATTGGACTTATAAAAATAAATAAAGCAATTATTATATTGGTATTTTTTTTTATGAAACCTTCCATAAACTCCTCCACATCATTTATAAGTATATCATACTTCAATTTTTATTTCTATAATAGACATTTCTTTACAGTCTTTTGCTGGACTTTCTTTCTATTTTTCTATCTTTATTATATAATTATTAATAATGGAGGGTGGATATATGGGTAAGTCTAAACAAAAGAAAATAGATAAAAATGTAAATATAGAGGATATAGAAAAAGAAATAAAACAAAATGTTATAAAAGAAGATACTTAT
>CADBNY010000125.1 GCA_902796215.1 uncultured Erysipelotrichaceae bacterium
AAGTGACACTGTCTCACGACAGTGTCTTCAGGGGGTTCGGTTGAATATACTCTAACATTAAAATCGTTAGAGATATCGGCGTGATATGTATCACGCATCTTAATCATAAAGGATAAATATTAAAAAGTCAATTACCTTTTATAAAAACTATTTTTAATTGACACAAAAAAGGATTATAAAAATCCTCTGATTTTTAAGCTTTATAATAGAGAATAATTAGTTTATAAAACTGTAAATTACTAATCTAGTTTTGAAACAGATTGAATTAATTTTTTCTTTAATAAATCTGAATCCGTATCCTTATTTTCTAAATATTTTTTAGAATCTTTCTTTGCTTGCAAAAGTATCTTATAATCATTCCTAATAGAAGCTATTTTAAACGTCATATCTCCACTTTGCTTTGTTCCAAATAAATCACCATGCCCACGCAATTTAAAATCCTCTTCTGAAATAACAAATCCATCATCTTCAACTTCCATAATCTTTAACCTTTTTGCATCACTATCACTAATTAAAATACATTGACTCTTACTTGTCCCACGTCCTACTCTACCACGAAGTTGATGTAAAGTAGAAAGACCAAAACGATCAGCATCAAAAATAACCATAGTTGTAGCATTAGGAACATCTACTCCAACTTCAACAACAGTTGTTGAAATTAAAATTTTAACTTCATTATTTTTAAACTGTTCCATTATCAAATCTTTTGCCCCAGCTGCCATTTTTCCATGAACAATATCAATACGATATTTATCTTTAAAAGCTAATTTCATTTGATCTTTTAATTCATTAACAGTAGTTAAATCACTATTTTCATTTTCTTCAATTAAAGGAGCAATAACATAAATTTGATGACCTTTTTTTAGCTCTTTATACATAATCTCCAAAACTTCAGTCATCTCACTTGTTTTTTTAACAAAAGTATCAATTTTTTGTCTACCTTTTGGCCGCTCTTTAATAGTAGAAACATCCATGTCTCCAAATATTGTTAATGCATAAGTTCTAGGAATTGGTGTAGCACTCATATACAAAACATCAGGCTTAACTCCTTTATTTTGTAAATTAGCTCTTTGATGAACGCCAAATCGATGTTGCTCATCTGTAATAACAAGTCCTAAATTATTATAAGTAACTTCATCTTGAATTAAAGCATGCGTACCAATAACCATATGAATGGTTCCATCTTCTAATCCCTTATAAATCTCACTTTTTTCTTTCTTAGAAGTAGATCCAGTAAGTAGTGCAACGTTAATATGAAATCCTTTCAAAATACTTTTTAAATTTTCATAGTGTTGATTAACAAGAATTTCTGTTGGAGCCATTAATGCACTTTGATAACCACATAAATAATTTAAATACATGGTAATAAAAGCAACAATAGTTTTTCCACTACCAACATCTCCCTGAAGAAGACGATTCATTCGATGAGGCGATTCTAAATCTGTAATAATTTCCTCTATTGCATTTTTCTGATCATTTGTTAATGTAAACGGAAGCTTTTCAACAAATGTTTCTAATTTTTTTCGATTAATATCTCGACCAAGTCCGTTCTTCTCTTTTTTATTCTGTTGTTTCAAATAATTAATCTTAAACATAAACTGAAACAATTCTTCATATTTTAAACGAATTGTTACTTCCTTCAATTTTTCAGCAGTACTCGGATTATGAATAATATTTAAAGCTGTCCTCTTATTTACAAATTTATAATTTTCTTGATATTCCAGAGGAATATAATCTTCTATTTCTCTACCATACATTAATAATGCCATATTAATATAAGTAGACATATTTTTATTTGTAATACCACTAGTACAATGATACACAGGTTCTATTTTAATTTTATTAGATAATGCCTCTAATTTAATATCACTAGCTGTAATAACATTTTTCTTTTTATCTAATTTACCAATAACAATAACATCAGTACCAACTAATAATTTACTTTTCAAAAAGGCACGATTAAAAATAGAAACTCCTACAACCCCAGATGAAGTAACAAGACGAAAATTCATTTTATTTAGACCAGCTTTAAACCTCATTAAAACTGGAATACTTTCTACTTTTCCATCAATAACAATCTTTTCACCATCAGCTATTTTTGATAAATCATCTCTTTGTAAAACATCATATCGAAAAGGATAATGTGTAACTAAATCTTCTATAGTATTAATTCCTATCTTATTTAATAAAGAAAGAGATTTTGGTCCAATGCCTTTTACATCTTTTAACTCCGCCATATTCTCACTTCCTTTCAGAAATCACACAGTTCATCAATCTGGTTTCTCTTGGCATATTATACCACATTTAAAAAAAACTTCCAACAAAAACCGAAATATTATAAATATAATTTATGAATATTAAGCTTTTTTATAAATCTAAATTTTAACTATAAATTTTTTTGATTTTTTTTCACTATTTTTATTGACAAATGGCTCCTTTTCGATTAGTATAAGAATCACCAATTC
>CADBNY010000126.1 GCA_902796215.1 uncultured Erysipelotrichaceae bacterium
TTCTGAGATTGTAGATGATCAATATCTTGAAAATAGTAGGAAATTAGTACAGAAAATTGCTGCTATGGAAGATGTTGATTTAGCATTTGGTGCTTATGATCATGGAATGATGGGAGAAGTTTATCATGCTTTTTTAAAGCAACATAAGAATATTTTAGGTGTTACAGTAGATTTATATAAAGAGCAATTAACTGAATTAAAGTGTGATAAAAGTATTGTTGTTGAGACAACAATGGAGAGAGCAAAGGAATTGTATAATCATTCTGATGTTATCTTGTTTTTACCAGGAGGACTCGGGACTTATACAGAAATATTTTCTATGTTAGAGGAACATCGAACGAGGATGGATGATAAGAAAATATTTTTATTTAATGATGATTTTTTCTATACCCCACTTTTAGAAGAATTGTATCATTTGTATCAGGAACATTTTTCTAGTAAGAATGTTGGTGAATTGATTGATATTGAAAGTGATTCAGAAGAAATAATAAAAAAAATACAAAAAATTAGGAGGAAATAATATGGAAAAATTGACAATGGAAAAATTAGTAAATTACTGTAAACAATATGGTTTTATATTTCAAGGAAGTGAAATTTATGGTGGACTTGCTAATACATGGGATTATGGTCCATTAGGTTCTAGACTTAAAAATAATATCAAAGATTCATGGAGAAAAAGGTTTATTCAAGAACGACCTAATGCGTATGAAGTAGATGCTGCTATTCTAATGCATCCAAGAGTTTGGGAAGCTTCAGGGCATGTAGCATCATTTTCTGATCCATTAATTGATTGTAAGCATTGTAAGTCAAGACAAAGAACGGATAATTTAATAGATGATTTTAATCCTGATGCTCATGCTGATGGAATGACAGAAGAAGAAATGATGACTTATATTCGCGAACATAAAGTACCATGTCCAAAATGTGGTAAAAGTGATTGGACAGATATTCGTCAATTTAAGCTTATGTTTGAAACAAAGCGTGGAGTTGTTGAGGATGGTAAAAATTTAGTTTATTTAAGACCTGAGAATGCTCAAGGAGAATATGTTAATTTTTTAAATGTTCAAAGGACAATGAGAGCAAAATTACCATTTAGTATTGGGCAAATTGGTAAGGCTTTTCGAAATGAAATTACCCCTGGAAACTTTACATTTAGAACGATTGAATTTGAACAGATGGAATATCAAACTTTTTGTAAAGAAGGAACGGATTCTGACTTATATAAATACTTTAAAGAATATGGTAAGAAATATTTTATGGATTTAGGAATTGCTGAAGAAAAACTTAGATATCATGATCATGAAAAATTAGCTCATTATGCTAAAGAGGCATGTGATATTGAATATAATTTCTGTTTTGGGTGGGGAGAAGTTAATGGTACTCATAATAGAACAAATTATGATTTATCTCGTCATCAAGAGTATTCTACTGTTTCACAAGAATATTTAGATCCAGAGACAAATGAGAAATTTGTTCCATATATAATAGAATCTACTTATGGTTGTGATAGAACTACTTTAGCAATCCTTGATAATAGTTATACTGTAGAAGAGTTAGAAAATGGTGAAACTAGAGAAGTGATGAAGTTTATTCCTTATCTTGCTCCATATAAAGTATGTGTGTTGCCTCTAGCAAAAAAATATCATAGTGAAAAAGCTATTGAACTTTATAATCAATTTTCTAAATATTTTATGACTACATATGATGAATCTGGTAGTATTGGTAAAAGGTATCGTAGAAGTGATGCTATTGGTACACCTTGGTGTGTTACAGTAGATGATGAAACTATTAATAATGGAACTGTTACAGTAAGAGATAGAGATACAATGGAACAAATTACATTAAAGATAGATGATGTTGTTGATTATGTTCAAAAAAAGATTGATTTTTAGCATTTAGTTTGATAGTATAAAGTTATTTAACGAATCGCAGAAAAATATAGTAAAGTTTATATTAATTTCTTAGTTGAGTTAATTGCTAATATTTATATTTTTGGGGGGAAAACAAGATGAAACAGAAAAAATATACAGAATATAGTAAAAAAACAAAAAAGATAATTAGTGATATTAATTATGAGGCTTATGTTGGAGAATCTAATAGTTATTTATCTTCTTTTGATGAAGGTATTTGTAGTGTCGAAGAAGTTATGGATGCGATGAATTACATTGTTAAGGCTGGATGGTTAGGTAAAGTTTTGTATGCACGTATGGTTTTATATGAAAGTGTATTTAATCATGTTGTTTCTGCTATTGAGTTTACTGGAAATCTTAATGACTTTGATACTTCTCATCGCTTGCCAATTGAGCAATTTCCACTAATTATTGGAAAATATGATAAAGAGCAAGTAAGTGTTAGTATTTTTGAGGATGATGAAAATTATACTCTTGAACAGTGGAGAGATAAGCATAATATAAATTTGAAAGTAGGAGATCCTGTTATGATTTTTTCTGGTGATAATATTTCTTTTGAAGGAAATTTTTCTTATGCTTATTATACTGGAAAACAAAAAGTTAATGATGAGAATGGAGAAATTAGATATGTTCTGAGTCCTGGATTGTATTCAATTCCCCATTGTCTAAATGATGAAATTATGTATATATTTCCTCATGGAGTAGGTACAAATAGTAAGTATGAATTGGGATTTTTAACAATCCCTGAATATCAGTTTTACATGAATTGTCATTTTGAAAAGATTCAAAAAATCACTGATTTATTAAGTTCTAGACAATTGAGTGACAAGAGGCTGATTTATTCTCAGTACAAAAAATAAAATCATAATTAGTTTAATTGATTTAAAATGTCTCGTTTCTATTCAAGAAGCGAGTTTTTTTATGAAGAAAATTTTTATCTTTAATTATTGATTTTTTTGTCGTATAATTTTTTTAGAAAGCTAAATTGTAAAATATTAGATTTTTGTTAGTGTTATAAATTCTATTTTATAATTGGTGAGGTGTAGTATGGTAAAAATTGGTGTTCCTTTGAGATATTCTCATTTGGATGATAAACGTTGTATTTTATATTTGGGAGAAAGGGTTCGTCGTACTCTTCAAAATGCTGGGGCAATGGTTTTTCCTATTGTTCAAGTACATGATACTGATTATGCTGATACAAAATTTGATCAATTTCAAGAACTTACTGATAGTCAAAAAGAAATGATAGAAATGTATTTGGATATGGTTGATGGTGTTCTTATTCCTGGTGGTAATAAGGTTACTCCATTTGATCAATATTTGTTAGAGCGTTGTATTGATAGAAATATTCCAACTTTAGGAGTTTGTCTTGGAATGCAATTGATGAGCTGCTATAAAGAAAATTTTAAGGTTTATGAGATAGATTCTTATATTAATCATTGTCAGGATGATAATTTTACTTTGACTCATAAGGTTTATATAAAAGAGGGTTCCTTGCTTTATAAAATTGTTGGAAAGAAGGAAATAATGGTTAATAGTTTTCATCATTATCATGCAAGTGAAAATGCGTATTATAGTATTAGTGCTGTAAGTGAAGATGGCTATATTGAAGGAATTGAAATGAAAAATACTACTTTTCATTTGGGTGTTCAATGGCATCCTGAAATTAGTTATGATTTTGATGAAAATTCTAGAAAAATTATTGATTATTTTTTAGATGTTTGTTCAAAAAATAGTCATTAAAATTAAAAAAAATGATAAAAATGTGAGAAAAACTATGAAAATTATTCGATTTTAGTTGACAAAACAATGATTTATGCATAGAATATTTGTAGTCGAGAAAAAAGGAAAGAGATTTATATCCACCTGATTAGCGAATAGCAATAGGTAAAAGGCCTGAAATTAAATTTTTATTTAGTTTTTTATGGTTTTTAAGCGGATATGAATTTTTATATCTGCTTTTCTTATTTTATGGAGGTGTTAGGTATCGCAAAGGATAATAATAACATGTTGATTAATGATCAAATTAAAGTTCGTGAAGTGTTGGTTATTGGACCAAATGGAGAGCAAGTTGGAATTAAATCTATCGAAGATGCTAAAACTTTAGCGAGTTATGCAGCCCTTGATTTAGTTTTAATTAGTCCAAACGCAAATCCACCTGTTTGTAAAGTAATGGATTATAATAAATTCCGTTATGAAAAACAAAAGAAAGCAAAGGAAGCATTAAAAAAACAA
>CADBNY010000127.1 GCA_902796215.1 uncultured Erysipelotrichaceae bacterium
TATTTCTTTTTATATTATTTATACCTGTACTAGTTAATGCAGAATCGGGATCAGAATCTTATTATGGAGGTCCTTATGATTGGAATTATGAAAATAATGTATTAACTATTCGTGGTAATGGAGATGGTGTAATACAAGCTGGTTCTAATCGACCATGGGCTGATCATATTCCTGATATTAAAAAGATTGTTTTAGAAGGAATTGATGTGATTAGTGCACATAATTTTGAAAATTATCCAAATTTGGAAGAAGTAGTGCTTGGTAATATGGCAGGATTAATTGATGATTATGCTTTTTATAATTGCCCTAAACTTAATCACATTGATTTACCTGATTCTGGATTTTCTAGAATTGGTAAATATGCTTTTTATGGAACATCTATAACAAATGTCGAAATTCCTATATTTTTAAATTGGCTAGATGAAAAAGCTTTTCCAGATAATACAACGATTGTATATAAAAAAGATGAATTGGATATTTTAGATGCCGGTACTGCTGGAGATATAAAAAATCATGGTGCTAATAGTTTGCCTGGAGAAGGAAAAGAATCAGAAAATACTTGTTACAATAAATTTTATTTTGGGATGTACTATGATAATACGGCTAAATAGATTTTATATAATGATGGTACTTTGTTAGTATATGGAACAGACCTATTTGTTGGATATAGAAATAGTAGAAATCCATGGGGTTGTTATAAGAAAAAAATAAAAACAATGATTTTCAATAATGATAAGGTAGGAAAAATAAAAATTGAAGATAATTGTTGTAAAACAGGAAATAATTACAAATTAGCGATTTATGCCTCAAAACCTATTGAAGAGATAATGAATAATAGAATTAAAAAGTTATCTGGAAATTTACTTTGGGATTGGAGAGAAGATGGAAAAAACAGTGGTTTTAATATTAATAAAATTATTATTAATAGAGGCGTTGAAGAATTTGAAAATGTATTTAGCTCAAATCAAGAAGTTATAGATAGAGACATTTATATTGATAAATACGTTAAAACAATTGATGCTAATAATATTTTTCAAACTGACAGAAATAATCCTGCAAAAACAACTCTTCATGTTAAAGTATCACCAGAAGATTATATTAATAATAATTATTGTTATAAAGTTATTGGTAATACAGATCAAGACATTTTAGATGGAGATAGTTTTATTACCAATCCAGAATTTACTTCTAATGATTATTCAGGAGAAGTCGTTAATGATATTGACGATACTTATGTAAATATAGGAGATAGAAGTGCACCTGATACAATTCAAGTAGATGGAAAAACATATTATAAATATGATACATATATAACAAATAGTAATCGGGAGATAGATATAAGTTTACCTATTGATGATTCACTAGATTATTATGTTAAAGAAATTAAATCACCAAATGGATGCTCTTTAAAAGATATTGCTATGCGTATTGATATGTCTAATCCAATAATTGATTTAAGAATAAAACATGATGAAGCTAAAGAAGATATTTCTAACAATCCGCAAACATCATTTAATATTATAATAGTTGGAACTATATTATTATTAACAACAGGATTTATGATTTTTAAATTAAAAAAAATAATATAATAAAAAGGCCTAAATAGGTCTTTTATTTTGACAAAAAAAAAGAAAAGATTTTTTCTTTCCTATACTTCTTCAATTGCGGCAACAGGACAATTCTCAATAGCCTCTTTAGCTTCATCTTGCTTATCTTCTGGAACAGTATCAACTTTAACAACTGATATTCCCTCATCATTAAATTCAAATAAATCTTCAGCACTAGAAACACAAAGCCCGCATCCTATACAATTTTCTTGATTAACTTTTACTTTCATATACATCTTCCTTTCAAGAAATATTATATCGAAAAATATAAATATCGTAAAGAAGAAAAATAAATGTTTTATATTGACGTCAATCAAAAAGTTAATAGCTTTTGTTTTATATAATAGTATGCTAAAATATAATAAGAAGGTGAATCTTATGAGAAGAATGGATCGTTATAAAGACGAAGAGGTAAAACATCAAAGCAGAACAGAGAAGAATCAAGAACTATATCGAAATGTATCAAATAATGTTGTATATACCAATATTACGGATGTAACAAATGCTAATGCTTTTGAAATAAATCCATCGCAAATAAATGATCCGAAAAAAACAACCAGAGAGTCCTACCAACAAATGCAAAAGTATCAAAATGTCGAGCCAACACCAAGAGTAAAAAAAGAACTAGAAGATTTTAATTATTTATACAAAGGAAAAGAAAACAAAGTATATGATATTAATAGTGTATTAGAAGAAGCAAGAAAAAATCGTGATGAACAAGATGAAAAAGACTCAAAGAGAAAGTTAAAAAATAAAGCTTATAATATTTTAGCAGATATTAATAAGGGAGAATTAGAAAAATATCGTGAAGAAAAAAGAAAAAGAATATTAACTCCAGAAGAAGATGAAATAAGAGAATTAATTGATACAATAGCCTCAAAAACATTAGCTGGAGAAATAGATAAAGCAACAAGTGTAAATTTATTAAGTGATTTAATGGCAACAAGTTCCTTTGATAAAGTAGATGGAAGTGAAGAAATAGAAACAGAAAAAACTGTTAAAATAGAAAAAAAGACAGAAGATGAAGATGACAAAACAAAACAAACAACAGAAGAAAGTATAACAATTACAAAAACAACCCAAATAGAAAATATAGAAGAAAAAGAAGAAACAGAAGAAATAGAAGAAATAGAAGAAACAGGTCCCCTAAAAGGAAAAGATCCAGATTTTTACACAAGAAGCATGGATTTATCCGATAAAGACTTTAATATGAGTGATGATTTTAGCGAAAAAAAATTACCATTCATATTTAAATTTCTTATTTTTATACTTATCATTAGTATAATAGGACTTACAGTATTTTATATTTATCAAAAGATGCATTAAAAAGAAAAAGTTATTATTCAATTTTTTCTTTTTTTTTGATATGATAGTAACAGGATGGTGAAAGAAATGAACGCGAATTTCATTGTCAATGATTATATATTGATATGGACCTTATTATTTGGAACATCTATTTCAGAAACAATTTATAAATTAAAACAAAAAATATGGGAAAATTATAAAAATGAATATAATGAAATATTTAAAGATAAAGATGAAATTGTAAAAGATTATAAAAACTTTATCCCAGATGATGATTTAATATACAATATTGTAATGGAAAATAAAGATTATGAAAAAATAAAGAAGCAAACAGAAAAGTATCGAATCGAAATAATTAAACTTTGGGATAAGAAGAAAAAAGAAACAGAAAATCTTATAAAAAATATTTTACGAAAAAAGCTTCCCAAATATACAATATTTGTTGTAAGTGAAGAATTAAATGTAATAAATCATAATGAAGAAGATAAATTAATTGTAGGAAAGCAAATAGAAAAAATGGAACCATTAAAAATACTAGTAGATATAAATTTTTCTATAGCAAAAAACCATATAAAAAGGTATAAAGGAGAGTATGAACAAATAAAAAAAGCAATACTAGAATTAGCAGTTCAAAATGAATATGCAACAAGAGTAATAGGAAGAAGCTGCTATCAAGATGGAAATCCAGATTTATTACCATTAAAAAGGTGGTTATATCCATATTGGTTAATGTATTTAGGAATACCAAAAGAAGAATTTCCAACTTATATGATGAGAGATAAAATTGTTTTTGAAGCAGATAAATATATATATGAACCAGAATTAAAAAAGATGGATATAGAAGAATTTATTGAATTTTGTATTAGAAATCAAAGATACATTATAAGAAAGCTAAGAACAGAAAAAAAACAAGAGGTAGAAGTCCTTTAGTAAAAAACAGGGGGAAGAAGTATGGATGAAAAAATACAAATACTATTAAATAAAATAAATATTGATGAGAACTCTTATCAATATTTTTCTGACGCTAAATTAACTAAAGTAAAAGTAAATTCTAAAATAGATAGTTGGCTAATTTTTATAGAGAAAGAAACACTATTACCAATAGAAGTTTACGAAGAATTAGAAAATAAAAAAACGGAACTAGATAAGAATGCAAGTAGTATTGAATTTATTTTTACGATTAAGAATCAAGACTTAAATAGCTATTTAAGTTATTATCCATATCTTCTAAAAAAACTAAAAGAAGAATTAAGAGTACTAGAAATATATGAAAACTGCCTACAAATAGAAAATGATTTTTTAGTACTAGTAGTATCCACTGAAATAGAAAAGACAAGATTAGAAAACTGCTTAGACATAATTACAAATTTTTATAAAAAACTAGATTATAAATTTAATATTGAAGTAGTAGTAAAGCATGAAGAAAATGTCTTAGAAGAAATTCAAAAAGAACTAGAAAATATAGAAATCCCAATGATTGAAGAAAAAAGCAAAGAAGAACCGGTTGAAAATAATAAAGAAAAGAAACAATATAAAAGAGAAAAGAAAGACCCAAATAGTATTATTGGTAGAGAAATAAAAGATTCTCCAATAAAAATAAAGACATTACTTGGAGAAGATAATAATGTAGTAATTGAAGGAAAAGTATTTGGTGTTGATTTATTTGAATCAAGTAAAACAGATTTTAAAATAATAACGTTAAAGGTAACGGACTTTTCAGATAGTATTTATTGTAAAGTATTTGTAAGAGAAGATGAAGAATATAAAAGATTATGTAAAGAATTAAAAACTGGTTCTTGGTATAAAATAAGAGGATATACAAAAAATGATCAATTTGCTAAAGAATTAGTATTAAATGCTAGAGATATCATTTTATTAGATAAAAAGGAAGAAAAAATAGAAGACACAGCGGATATAAAAAGAGTAGAACTTCATTGCCATACAAAAATGAGTCAAATGGATGGAGTAGCGGATGAAACAGCAATTATAAAACAAGCAATGGAGTTTGGAATGAAATCTGTCGCAATAACAGATCATAATGGTGTTCAAGGGTTTCCACATGTATTTAATATGGTAACAGGTTACAATAAAGGACTAGAAGAAGGAAAAGAACCATTTAAAGCTATATATGGAGCAGAACTAACTATGATTGATGACTCTGTTAATATTGTTTTAAGAGCTAACAATGATATTATGCTAGATCAAACATACGTTGTGTTTGACTTTGAAACTACAGGTTTTAATGCAGGAGGAGTAGACTCTATTATTGAAATCGGAGCAGTAAAACTAAAAGATGGAATGATCATAGAAAAGTATGATGAATTAATCAATCCAGGCAGACCGTTACCAAAGAAAATTACGGAAGTCACTCACATCACAGATCAAATGTTAGAAGGAAAAGACAATGAAGAAAATGCTGTAAAAAGGTTTATTGAATGGTTTGGAGATTGCCCAATGGTAGCTCATAATGCTAAATTTGATGTATCATTCTTAGAAATGGCATACAAAAAATATAATTTAGGAACATTTCAAAATCCAGTTATTGATACGTTAGAATTATCAAGAACATTAGACAATACTTATGCAAGACACTCACTATCAGCACTTGTAAAAAGATATGAAGTACCTTGGGATGAAACAGCTCATCATAGAGGAGATTATGATGCTGAAGGGACAGCACTAGTATTTCATAAAATGTTAAAAAAACTATCAAACCGTAACATTGATAAAATGTCTGATTTAGATAAATTAGTAACAAAAGATGAAATACATAAATATGGACGAGCTCATCACGTAAATTTATTAGTAAAGAACAAAGTAGGATTAAAAAATCTATTTCAATTAGTATCACTAGCAAATACAACTTATTTATACAAAACACCAAGAATTTTACGTAGTGTAATAGAAAGTCATAGAGAAGGCTTATTAGTAGGTAGTGGGTGCTATGAAAGTGAAGTATTCACAGAAGCAAAATCAAAAAGTGATGATGAATTATCAAATATCATAAGATTTTACGATTATGTCGAAGTACAACCAATAGAATGTTATGATCATCTAATACAAACGGGAGACTTTGGAACAAAAGTAGAAGTAGCAGCTAATATTGAAAAAATTGTTAGAGTAACAGAAGAAGCTGGAAAAATAATTGTTGCAACAGGAGACGTTCATCATATTAAAAGAGATGATAAGATATATCGAGAAATTATTGTAAATCAGAAAGTACCAGGTGGAGGAAGACATCCACTAGCTCGAAATGGCATAAAAGAAATTCCATCTAATCATTTTAGAACAACGAATGAAATGCTAGAAGACTTTAAATTTTTAGGAGAAGAAAAAGCCCAGAAAATAGTTGTAGAAAATACAAATAAAATAGCTGATATGTGTGAAATAGTAGAAGTTATTCCAGATACGGGAGGAATTCCATTTTCTCCAAGAGTAAAAGCTGATGATGGAGAAAGTTATCTAGATTGTCCAGTTGTTGTTACCGATTTAGTATATACAAAAGCTGCTGATTGGTATGGTAATCCTCTTCCATATATGATAGAAGAGCGAATTGCAACAGAATTATATGGAGATATTGTTTATCGAATTATAAAAGAAAAACTAGAAAAAGAAAATTTATCAGAAGAAAAATTAACAGTAGAATCTCATAAACAATTACATGATATTATTTTGCAAGGAAAAGAAAAAGTAGTAGAATTAGTAAAAGAAAATATTAAAAATACAACAGAAGAAGAACTTGATGAAAAAGGATTAGAAAAAGCAACAAAGAAAGCCTTAGGAGGAGTCATTGGTGGAGGATTTGATCCAATATATTTGATTGCTCAAAGATTAGTAAAACATTCAAATGATGAAGGATATTTAGTTGGATCCAGAGGATCAGTTGGATCAAGCTTTGTTGCAACCATGATGGGAATTACAGAAGTCAATCCATTAGCAGCCCATTATCGCTGTGATAAATGTAAAAAGAGTATTTTTGAAGATGATGATGGAAAACCTTTTGGAGCAGATTATTCATCAGGATTTGACTTACCAGATAAAGAATGCCCAAATTGTCATATTCCAATGTTAAAAGATGGGCAAGATATGCCATTCGCAACCTTCTTAGGATTTAATGCCGATAAAGTACCAGACATTGATTTGAACTTTTCAGACCTAAATCAAGCTAGTGCCCATGCTTACACCAAAGTATTGTTTGGAGAAGATAATGTCTATCGAGCAGGAACAATTGGAACAGTTGCTGATAAGACAGCTTTTGGATTTGTTAAAGGATACTGTGAAGATAAAGAATTAGGAGACATGCGCACTGCAGAAATTGAACGACTTGCCATCGGTTGTACTGGAGTAAAAAGAACTACTGGACAACACCCAGGAGGAATTGTTGTTATTCCAGATTATAAAGATGTTTCAGATTTTACACCATATCAGTTTCCAGCAGAAGATATAACAGCCGAATGGAGAACCACTCACTTTGATTATCACTCAATTGACCAGTGCTTATTAAAACTAGACATTTTAGGACATTCTGATCCAACACAATTACGATTAATTCAAAATCAATCAGGAACAGATATCTTAAAGGTTCCCCTAGATGATAAAGATACTATGTCAATATTCACATCTACAGATGCTTTAGGAGTAACAAAAGAGCAAATTATGTGTAATACTGGAACGTTAGGAATTCCAGAATTTGGAACTCCATTTACAATCAAGTTAGTAGAAGATACCAAACCGACAACATTTGGAGAGTTAATAAAAATTTCAGGACTTTCACACGGAACAGACGTATGGTTAGGAAACGCTCAAGATTTGATTGCTAAAAACATTGTTCCATTTAAAGATACAATAGGCTGTCGTGATGATATTATGGTATACTTAATGTATAAAGGCGTAAAACCACTAAAGGCCTTTAAAATAATGGAATTTGTCCGTAAAGGCAAAGCATCAAAGGATAAAGAAACATGGAAAGAACATGTAAAAACAATGGAAGAAGCAGAAATCCCAGAATGGTTTATTGGTTCGTGTGCAAAAATAAAATACATGTTCCCAAAAGCCCATGCTGCAGCATATGTAATTTCTGCATTTAGAATAGCTTGGTATAAAGTTCATATGCCAGTATACTTCTATGCTTCATGGTATTCATCAAAAGCAACTGATGTTGACGTTGAAAATATGATTAAAGGATATGATGCTATCAAAGCAAGAATAGAAGATATTCAAGCAAAAGGATATGAAGCCACTAATAAAGAAAATGGACAAGCAGAAAGTTTAAAACTTGCATTAGAAGCAACTGCTAGAGGAATAAAATTCTTGAATGTAGATTTATATGAAAGTGATGCAACAGTTTGGATAGCAAAAAATGATAAAGAAATATATCCACCATTTAATGCCATAGAAGGACTAGGAGATACTGTTGCTAAAAACATAGTAGCCGAAAGACAAAAAGGAAAATTTATCAGTATTGAAGATATCCAAAAAAGAGCTAAAATATCTCAAACCCTAATTGATAAGATGAAAGATATGAATATTTTGGAAGGATTACCAGATTCCAATCAATTATCTTTATTTTAGAAAGGAGGAAAGAATGGAAATAGAAAGGGATAATCAGAAAATAAAAATAATCACATATTTAGAATCAAAAGAAAAAGCTACCATCTTTAAACACTTTAAAGGAAAAGAATACAAAATAATTACAATTGCAAAAGACTCAGAAGATTTAAAAGAAAAGGTAGTATATCGAGGAGAATATGATGATAATCAAGTTTGGATAAGATCTTATGAAGATTTTTTTCAAGAAGTAGATCATAACAAATATCCAAATATAAAACAAAAATATCGATTTGAAATAAAGGAGAAAATATGAAAAAGAAATTAAGTATATTTTTACTAGTTTTAATAACTATATTAACTATACCAACATTTGTTTCTGCAGAAAATAATTTACTAGTAAATGAAAATGTTAATTCAAGAGAGAAAATAGACAATACAAGTTTTGTTGTAGGAAACCTAATAAAAATGTCATCAGAAGTAGATGGAATAAACTTTGTTGCAGGTAATGACATCTCATTATCATCAAAACAAGATCACTTATTTGTAGCTGGAAATGTCATTAATTTAGAAAATATAGAAACAAAAGAAGCATTTATTGCCGGATCAACAATAAATATTACCTCATCAACAATAAGAAATCTATATGCAGCAGCAGAAACAATTAAATTAAATTCAGATATTTCAAAAAATGCCAATTTAGCTGGAGATAAAATAACGATTAATGGAAAAATAGATGGAGATGTCTACATAGCCGCAGAAAAGATTAATATCGGAGAAGAAGCAGTAATAAACGGAACATTAAAGTATCCTAGTAATGCAAAAATAAATATACCAAATACAGCACATATTGAAAAAGTAAAACCATACAAACCAAGTTCTACTTCAAGTAAGAAATCAATAATTATCTCAACAATAACAGAAAAAACCTATTCATTCTTATCTATGGCAATTATAGGAATTATTCTTCTATCTATAGCAAAACCATTTTTCAAGAAAGTCGAAAAATTACCATCAAAAATAGAAGAAGTATTAAAGCAAAGTTTAATAGGATTATTAGTATTAATTCTAATTCCTATCATTTCTTTAATATTAATCTGCACAATAATAGGAATACCAATCAGTATTATTTCACTATTAATTTATGGAATATTAATATACTTATCAATAATTCCAGTAGCATATTTTATAGGAAAAAATCTATTTAAAGATAAAATAAAAAATGATTATTCACTATTATTAATAACTTTATTACTAATTTACTTAATAAGACTAATTCCAGTAATTGGCCCAATCATTACATTTATAACAATCATATTTGGATTAGGAATATATTTTAATATAATAAAATCAGAATTAAGTACAAAAAAATCAAATAATTAGAAAGACACTCTGGTCTTTCTTTTTTATATAAATGAAGTGTATTGAAAATGTCAAATAGAATAATTTGATATTGCTACTACAAAATTTATTTTATACAATAGATATATAATATAGAGGTGTAATATATGAAAAAAATACTATTTTCAGTATTAATGATCGGACTTGTACTAAATATAGTAAAAGTATCTGCAGAGACTTGTAATCCAGATAAAATATCAATAGAATCCATTTCTATTGAAGAAAAAAATAGTAATACAAAAGAA
>CADBNY010000128.1 GCA_902796215.1 uncultured Erysipelotrichaceae bacterium
CAAAAAGAAGAAAAATCAATAAAAGAAATAAATCATTTGTGCGAAGAAGAACATTGTGACTGCAATAATCATGGGATAATATATTCTAGTATAATTCATACATTAAAAATATCTTTATTTATCCTAATAGTAAATATTTTCCTAAATATATTAATATCAAAAATAGGAGAAGACAATTTATCAAATATTCTTTTAAACAAAAATATTTGGACTTATTTTTTTGCAAGTTTAATTGGTCTAATACCAAATTGTGCAAGTAGTGTCATTTTAACAGAATTATATTTACAAAAAATGATAACAATAGGAAATCTTTTAGCTGGTCTTTTAACAGGAAGTGGAATAGGTTTATTAGTATTATTTAAAACAAATAAAAATCTAAAAGAAAATATAAAGATTTTATCTATTATTTATCTAATAGGAGTAATAATTGGAATTATAATAGATACAATTTTATAAAAAACTACAAATTTATATTTTAAATAATGACAAAAAAATAAAAAAACAATTCACAAGAAGTAGAAATGCTTCTTTTTCTTTGGTATAATAAATAAATGATGAGGAGGGATTCAATGTTAGAATTAAAAAATATAAAAAAGGGATACGTTGTAGGGGAACAGCGGCAAGAAGTACTAAAAGGAATTAGTATTAAATTTAGAAGAAATGAGTTTGCATCTATTTTAGGTTCAAGTGGATCTGGAAAAACAACTTTACTAAATATCATCGGCGGATTAGATAAATACAATTCTGGAGATTTAATCATTGAAAATATCTCAACTAAAAAATATCGAGCTAGAGATTGGGATTCTTACAGGAACTATAGAGTAGGATTTATTTTTCAAAGCTATAATTTAATTATGCATCAGTCTGTCCTACAAAATGTTGAAATAGCTTTAACTTTATCAGGAGTATCAAAACAAGAAAGAAAAGAAAAATCAATCAAAGCATTAAAAAAAGTAGGATTAGAAGACCATATTTACAAAAAACCCAATCAATTATCTGGCGGTCAAATGCAAAGAGTAGCGATAGCTAGGGCTTTAGTAAATGATCCAGAAATTATTCTTGCTGATGAACCAACAGGAGCGCTAGATTCTAAAACAAGTATTCAAATTATGGATTTATTAAAAGAAATTGCTAAAGATAAGCTTGTAATTATGGTAACTCACAATCCAGAACTTGCCAAGGAATACTCTACAAGAATTATTGAATTAAAAGATGGATTAGTAATAAATGATAGTAATCCATATAATGAAGAAGAAAAAGAAATAAAACAAAGCAAAGAAGTAAAAAGAACCTCCATGTCCCTTTTATCAGCACTATCATTATCGTTCAATAACTTATTAACGAAAAAAGGAAGAACTTTTTTAACAGCTTTTGCTGGAAGTATTGGTATTATTGGTATAGCACTTATTTTATCTTTATCCAATGGTGTAAATAATTATGCTAAAAATCTAGAAAAAGACTCATTATCAGATTTTCCAATTAACATTGAAAGAAATAGTTATGATTTACTTGGAACTATAACAGCATCTCTAGAAGAAGCAAATACTAAAAAAGCCTGTGAAAAAAACGTGTTATGTTCAGAAGATGACATAGTAAAAAATACAGTAATTTCAAAAGACAAAGGTCTAAAAACAACGAATAATTTAAAAGAATTTAAAAAATATATTGAAGAAAACAAGGAATTTGAAAAAGTATCAGAAACAATATCATATAAATATGATTTAGAATTACAAGTATATACAAATGACTATCAAAAAGTAAATCCCAATACTTTTATCACAAATGAAACAACAAATATATTTAAAGAATTTACAGATACCAAAAAAAATAAAAAGATTATAGCAGGAACATTACCAAAAAATTCAAATGAAATAGTTTTAGTAGTCGGAGAAAAGCAATTTATAAACGATTCAATTTTATATTCCCTAGGTATAAAAGATAAAAAAAGTCTTTATGAAGACTTAGATAAAATAAAAAAGAATGATAAATATAGAGTAAATAGTACAAATTACTCTTACGATGATATATTAGGAAAAACATATAAATTAATTTTAAATACAGACTATTATAAAGAAGAATCAGGAATATTTATAAATCATGAAAACGATTTAGATTATATGAAAGAAAAAATAGATTCTGGTACAGAATTAAAAATAGTAGGTATTATAAAAGACAAAGATACAACAGATAGCTATTTAGGGTATAAACAAGATTTAATTATAGATGTAATAGATAAAATTAATAAAACAAGTATTTATGAAAAACAAATTAGTAACAAAAGTATTAATGTTTTAACAGGAATAGAATTTGATGGAATATCAAATGATTATGAAGATTTAGAAAAAGCCTTAGGAATTTATGAACTAGAAAATCCATCTAGTATTAGTATTTATCCAAAAGATTTTTCATCAAAAGAAAAATTGGTAAAATTAATAAAAAAATATAATGATAATAATAAGAAAAATAAGAAAGAAGATTTAGTAATTAGCTATTCAGATATAATGAAATCCGTAGTTGGAGGTATTACAAAAGTTGTAAGCATAGTTTCTTTTGTATTAATCGGTTTTGTTGCGATAAGTCTAGTAGTCTCATCCATTATGATAGCAATCATTACTTATATAAGTGTATTAGAAAGAACAAAAGAAATTGGTATTTTAAGAGCCATAGGTGCTAGCAAAAAAGATATTAAAAGAGTCTTTACTGCAGAAACAATTATTGAAGGATTTATAGCTGGAGCATTAGGAGTAGGAATAGCCTTTATATTATCTATATTGATTAATGTGATAGTAAATGCAATAGCAAAAATAAATGGTATTGCTAGCATGTCAATATTAAACTCCTTATTCCTAATTGGATTAAGTATTTTACTAAATGTTCTAGCTGGTTTAAAACCATCTAGTATGGCAGCAGCAAAAGATCCTGTAGAAGCATTAAGAACAGAATAAAATATAAAAAAATAATAAAAATATTTAAAAGGAGATAAAATGAAATCAAAAGTATATTTTACAAAAGAAATAACACCTGATAGTTTAATTAAAATTTATGAATCTCTCGGTGTAGAATTAATAGGAAAAGTAGGAATTAAAGTTTCTACTGGAGAAAGAGGATCTAAAGGATATCTAAAAAAAGATCTAATAGCTCCACTAGTTAAAAAATTAAATGGAACCATTATTGAATGTAATACTGCATATCCTGGAGCAAGAAATACAAAAGAAGATCATATGAAAGTAGCAGAAGAACATGGATTTACTTCTATAGCAGATGTAGATATTATGGATGGAGATGGTGAATTTAAAATACCTGTTCCAAAAAAATCAAAACATTTAAAATATGATTTAATAGGAGAAAATTTTAAAAATTATGATTCTATTCTTAACTTAGCTCATGGAAAAGGTCATATGATGGGAGGTTTCGGAGCTAATTTAAAAAACCAATCAATTGGAATAGCTTCAAGAAACGGCAAAGCTTATATTCATAGCTGTGGTCAAACTGAAGATGCCGATGAATGTTGGAAAGTAAAAATTGAACAACAAGATTTTATAGAATCTATGGCAGAAGCAGCAACAGCAGTAGCTGATTATTTAAAAGAAAATAATAAACCTATTGTATATATAACAGTAGCTAATGCTATTTCCCTAGATTGTGATTGTGATTGCAATCAAAAAGATCCTGTAATAAAAGATATTGGTATTTTTGCAAGTCTAGATCCAGTAGCTAATGACCAAGCATTTATTGATGCTATATGGGAAACAAAAGAAGAAGGAACAAAAGATATAAAGGAAAGAATCGATTCAAGAAAAGGAAGACATATTACAGAATATGCTGAAGAACTTGGACTTGGAACTACTCACTACGAATTAATAGAATTATAAAGGAGAAAAATATGAAAAAAATTCCTTATGTCATTATAGTTATTTTAGTGGTAATAATAATAGCTATATTAACGATAAAGAAAGATGTAAAATATAAAGATTGTGTAATAAAAGATAATCAAGAAGAATTCGAAAAAAAATCATATGATTTAAAAAAACTATCTTTTAATGATTTAAAGATAGGAGATAGTAGTGATAATGCAACCCCTATTATAGATAGTAGTTATAAAAGCATGAATGAAATAAAGATACAAGAGAAAGATAACAAAATAGTAACATTATTAATCAATGGTATGTCTAGCGATAGAAAAACAAGAACAGATATATTTTATAATAATCAAAAGTTAGAAACACTTAATAATTATATAGAAGCCTTTGGTCAATATGATGAAAAAATATCACATTATAATGAAAAAAAAGGTTATTATGATATAGTTTATATTCAAAGTGAATATAAACAATCAAAAATAATAAATGAATACAAATTAACTGTTTCATATCAGAACAATGATAAAATAAATTCTGTAAAATTAGAAGAAAATGAATATAGAATAATACCTTAATTAAAGACATTGATTTTTTTGCAAAGCAGAATTGCTGCAAGAATAAATAAAAAAGAAACATAATAGGGGTTTTAAGGGAGGAAAATATATATGAATTATAATGAAAATGAAAAAAATTATACCGGAATATGGCCTTTTGAAAAATATAGTATAGAAGACATTATTGAAATAAGAAATTATATTTCAACTAAGAAAATTTCTGAAGATCCTACTTGCTCTGAAGAATATCAAAGACTACAAAGAATAGCAAAAGCATATATAATATGTATAGGAAATCAATTAGAAGAAGCAGAAGACAAAGAAAAACACTTAAAAAAAATTGCAGAAGAACAAGACAAATTTATAAGAAAAATCAGAGATAGAGAAGCTCTTTCACCAAAAGATAAGTTATATCATTTTAGAGAAATATTTACATTAAATATGAGAGAAAGAGTAATTTTACCAGAACCAATACCAGAAGAA
>CADBNY010000129.1 GCA_902796215.1 uncultured Erysipelotrichaceae bacterium
ATCACAACCTTTCATAAACGACAAAAAAACTCAATTCTTTCGAATTGAGCTTTATCTCAACATCGCTTGGTGCGACGATTTTTACAAATGGAGTGAATGAGGGGAATCGAACCCCCATCATAGCCTTGGCAAGGCCATATTCTAACCATTGAACCACATTCACATAAAATTGGAGGGGCCTACCGGATTTGAACCGGTGATCAGGGTGTTGCAGACCCACGCCTTACCACTTGGCTAAAGCCCCACTTCGTAATAAGATTATAGCAAATATAATTTCATTTTTCAATGTTTTTAGTAGAAAAAGAGAAAAAAATGACTTTTCTCTTTTTATATCTTTCCTACTTTATATATATTTTTATAATTATATTTTAATTCATTATTTTCTAGTATTTTTCTTAGTCCATTTTCCTCGGTATAAGAATAAATTGTTTGATCCGATAAAAGAATTATCTCATCCCCCACTAACTCCCATTCTTTGATATCATTTAGCTCCAATAAAAGAGATGTTTTATTATTCTTTTTTTTGTATATTTTATTCTCTTTTTGAAAATAAGTATAATGACCATTGGCAGTATTTTTAAATATTTGTTGTTTTTGAAAAAAATCACTTCTATTTAAAGTAGTTTTCTTTCCGTTCTTATATATTATGTAATTATTTGTACTATTACTTATTTCTTCTATCTTTTCTTTTTTTATATTAATGATGTATTGTTTTTTTTCTTTATTATCTGTTACATATATTAAATTATCTATTACTCCATTTATGTAAGTATCTTTTGAAAGAATTATTTCTGGTTTATAAGTTTTTAATTTATTCTTTTTAAAGTCATAATAGTAAATATTTTTGATACCATTTACTGATGTATTTTCAAATAAAACATAATATTTATCAACAATACAAGACATTACATTGTCATATAAATCATAATCTAATATTTTTTGATAATCATTCTTATCTTTTTTTAGAATATATATTCCTTTATAGTTCCAAATGAAATAGACATTATTTTCTAAGATATTTTTATTATAAACTTTTATCTTCTTGTAATTCTTTTTTGATATTTCTTCGTAGGGATATTTTATTTTGTATTTTTTTATTTTTTCTTGGATCTTTAAAAAATCTTCTTTTCTATTTTTTAATAAATAATCAATTGATACTTGTTGATTATCTAAATTGCAATAAAGATTTAATGGGATGTCTTTCTTATATATTGGGATAATACAAGTTATATTCTTGTTTTTATATGTTTTTATTTTCTTAATTATTCTTTTTTGTTTTTTTAAATTTTTATTGATTGTAAATATATAAGATTGTTTCTTTTTCTTTATTGTAAAATCGTACCAATGACTATTTGTTTTATAAAATTTTTCTTCTATATTATATCCATTTTTTTTGTAAGTACAGTCATGTTTTTTTATTGAATAGTAATATGATTTATAAATTCCTAGTATTATTAAAATTAAAAGTAATATTTTTTTATATTTTTTCATTTTTTCACCATTTAAAGTATATCATAAAAAAAGAAAAAACTAATTATGTTTTTCCTTTTCTCTTAATCCATATTCTTTTTTTTGTTTCATCATATAAGATGAAATGGCTGTTTCTATTTCTGTTAAGGCATTATTGCTAATATTGGATAGAGTTACATATTCTTTTATAGTATCGATATGTACTTTTCCCCAAAAAAGTCCTGCAGTTACTTCTAAATCATTAAACATATCTGGAGTTATAGAATTTAAAAAGTAACCTATTACAACTCTTTTTCTTCCAATTAGAATTCTTTTATTTGTTAATACTACTACAGCACTTTCGATGAAATTGAGAGGATTGTCATTTTTTTGGGCAACAAAAGCATAAAGTACTTTTTCATCTGGATTTAAGTGTCTTTCTACTACTTCACTGTTTTGTCTTAATCTCCAACCTATTGTTCTTGGATATTTTAATTTAAATTTTAATACTTTCTTATAAACTTCTCCCATAATTATTCTCCTTTATTTTATAAAATCATTTAATTTAAAGAATTCTATATAATGAGTTTTATCTGTTAGTCCATCTACTTTATCATGAATCTTACCTTCACTTACTATTAATAATGTTGGAGTCCCAAATCCTTCACTAAATGATTCATCTGAGTGATAAAAATTTGCTGTATCTTCTTCACTAAAATTGTCAATATTTAAGTAATTAATATCTAAATTGTATTCAAATGCTACATTATGAAGAATTGGTTCTGCTATTTCACAATAATGACAAGTTGGTCTTCCAATTAAAATGATTTTTTTCTCAGTTCCATTAAAATATTCTAAATACTTATTTACATCAATATTTATAAAATCCTTTTTTTCACTATCTTTGATGTTTGTACTTTCTTTTTGAGCATTTGCTAAGATAGTGTTTGCATCTTCTGTTATATTTGTATTATTTTCTTTGTTTTGTTTTTCATTATTTTTTTTAGGGGTTATAAAAAAACTAATCATTAGTAATGCTACTACGGCTATAATACCTATAATTATTTTATTATTTTTCATGTTTTTCCTCTTTTCTCTTATATTATATCATGTATGGGTTTAATAAAAAAAGTTATTTTTTATTTTTTTCTAGATATTCTTCATAAGGAATACTTTTATCAATGATTGTTCCATCTTCTTTTATCTCAATTACTCTATTGGCAACTGTTGAATTTAGTTCATAATCTCTGGATGTAAAAAGTATTTCCCCTTGAAAATTGCATAATCCTTTGTTTAGTGAAGTAATGCTTTCAAGATCTAAGTGGTTAGTTGGTTCATCTAATATTAAAAAGTTAGGACTTTCTAGCATCATTTTAGATAACATACATCTTGCTTTTTCTCCTCCAGATAGGACATTTACTTTTTTAAATACATCGTCTCCTGAAAATAGCATTCTGCCTAGAAAGCCTCTTAAAATAGTCTCATCTTTTATATCATAATATTGTCCTATCCATTCTATAATATTTTTATCAGTTTCAAAATAATCATTATTATCTTGTGGTAGGTATCCAGGAATAATTGTTTTACCCCATTCGATTGTTCCCTTATCATATTTTTCTTTACCCATTAAGATGTTAAATAAAGTTGTTTTTATCATGTCATTTCCAGCGATAAAGCATATTTTGTCTCCTTTTAAAACAGTAAATGATACTTTATCTAATATTTTCTTGCCATCTACTATTTTTGTTAAATTTTCTACTTTTAATATTTCTTTACCAGCTGGTTTTTCTATTTTAAAGTCAATGTATGGGTATTTTCTTGATGATGGTACTATTTCATCTAATTCTATTTTTTCTAACATTTTCTTGCGAGAAGTTGCTTGCTTACTTTTAGAAGCATTAGCTGAGAATCTAGCAATAAAAGCTTGTAGTTCTTTTATTTTTTCTTCTTTCTTTTTATTTGATTCTCTCATTTGTTTTTGTA
>CADBNY010000130.1 GCA_902796215.1 uncultured Erysipelotrichaceae bacterium
CTTCTTTCTTGCATCAATAGACTTTTTAATAATTTGATAAGACTTAATTTCTCTTTCTAATATTTTCAATTTCTGAGAAATTTTATTTACCCACTCTTTCTCATTATCTCTTTCAATAAGAACTTTTATTTGTCTCACTCTAATCATTTTTACCACCTATACTTTTTCCAGCAAGCATTCCACTAATCCAACAAGTCGTTAAATTATAACCTCCACATTTTCCATTCATATCAATTAATTCTCCGACAATATAAAGACCAGGAATTTTTTTCGATTCCATACTATGATAATCAATTTCCGTAAGTTTAACCCCTCCATTGCAAACCTGTGAAAAATCAAATCCTTTAGTATCAACAACCTCTACTTCAAAACTTCTCAATGTTTTACAAAGTAAAAGTTTCTTATCATTCGTAAGTTCTTGATAATAAACATTTCTAGATAAATTACATCTATCTAAAATAACAGATACTAGTTTACAATTTAAAAACCCCTCCAATAAATTACCTAAATTCTTATCAGCATGTTTTACACTATACTGATGCATCCAAGGAGTTATTAATGTTTTTATAAAAGGAACAAAATTGATTTTTACAAGTTCCTTCCTCTTCAAAAATAATCCTCTACTAATAATATGTGTTAAATTAAAAGTACAAATGCCACTAATACCATAAGAAGTAAGCTGAATTTCCCCCTCCTCTTTTCCTATAAATTTTCCATCTTCGAATAATTCTAATTCAACATCAGTACGAACCCCATCCCATTCTTTAATAGAATTTTTAATAATTAAAGGAACTAAAGCAGGAACTGGTTCAACAATCGTATGCGAAAATTTTTTTAAAAAAGAATATCCCATTCCATCACTACCAGTTTTAGGATAAGCACAGGATCCAGTAGCAAGAACTAACTTATCACAATCATAATCATTCTTATCAGTAGAAATATGAAAGCCATTTCCATTTTTCAAAATATCAGTAACGAGACAATCACAAATAATTTGGACTCCACGACTTTTTGCTTCATCAACTAAAATTTTCCAAATAGTACTAGCTTGATTTGAAAAAGGATAATAGCAACCATTTTTTACTTTAGAAACGATCCCTAAAGAATCCAAAAATTCTTTAGCACTATCTATATTATTGCTAGAAATAATTTTAGAAACAATATCCATATCTTCACTGTAATAGCAACTATCTCCATACAATTCATTAAAATAATTACATTTACCATTTCCAGTCATTAATAATTTCTTTAATGACTTACTATTTCTCTCTAAAATCAAAACCTCATTATCATCTTTTTTAGCAAATATTCCAGCAACAATCCCACTCGGACCTCCACCAATAATAACTACCTTTTCCATACAAGCCCCTCCAAACAGTACAATTATATCAAAAAAAATAAAAAAAATTAATAATTGTGAAATAAAAGAATTTATAATATACTAAAGATAGGTGAGATAAATGAAACAAAAAAAAAGAATAAAAATGAAAAAAAATGGATTAATTTTTGCTCTAGGAATCAGTTTTATAGGAATAATAGGTATATTTCTTTTCTTAATAATAAGTGAAAAAAATGATTTAAAAAACATCAAAAACTATTATAGTCAATATGCAGTAACAGCAAAGAAAGCCCCCCTTTATAACAAAAATAAGAAAAAAATTGGTACTTTAGAAAAAAATATTTCTCTAGAACTTACAAAAATAGACCCTAAAAAATACAAAAGCAAATATTTTAAAATAAAAGATACTAATTATTATATTCTATATAAAGATATTAAAAAAGAAGACAAAAAAGAAGATACAAATCAAGTTTCTAATTATTTAGTTTTTAATCAAAATATTAAAACAAATAAAAAAATAACACTTTATCAGAATAAGAAAAAAAGAATAACTTTATTAAATGGAATAAATGTTCCAATCGAATACCAAGATAAAAAAAATTACTATATTTCATTTTTAAAAGAAATATATGCGATTCCCAAAAATAAAAAAATTAAATTAATAGAAAAAGAAAATACAAAAGAACAAGAAGAAAAAGAAATTGCTATTCTAGAATATAAAACAATTTCTAATACTTGCAGTGGCTATGATTGTGTTAATACGACTATAATTGAAGATCAAACTAATAAACTAAAAGAAAATGGTTATTATTTTATTAATATAAAAGACTATCAAAACTTTATAACTGACAATATTCATTTAAAAGAAAAAGCAGTTTTATTAACAATCCAAGAAGAAAATGATTTTTCAAAAAAAATAATAGATGAATTAAAAATACCTCTAGAAAAACCAATTACAGAAGAAAATAGTAAAAGCAAAAAATACCAAATAAAAAGTTATACAACACTAGAAAATATTTTAAAAATGGCCAATAAAGAAGAAGTAATAGAAAAAGAACCAATCATTAACAATCAAGGAATTGCCGTTTTAAATTATCATTTCTTCTATGATGCAAAAACAGAAGGTTGTAATGAAACAATTTGTTTAGATACTGCAAAATTTAGAGATCATTTAAACTACTTAAGAGATAATAATTATAAAACTTTAACTATGGAAGAGTTTAAACGTTGGATGTATGGTGAAATAGAACTTCCTGAAAAATCAGTATTAATCACTGTAGATGATGGTGCTATGGGAACAGGAAAACATAATGGAAATAAACTAATTCCAATTCTTGAAGAATATAAAATGAATGCTACTTTATTCTTGATAGCTGGTTGGTGGGATATTAATAATTATCGTTCTCCATATCTAAACATTCAATCACATACATTTGACATGCACCAATATGGTTCATGTGGAAATGGGCAAATTAATTGTGCAACTTTAGAAGAAGCAAAAGCTGATTTGCAAAAATCACTTGATATTATTGGAAACAATGATTCTTTCTGCTTTCCATTCTATTCTTATAGTGATACATCTTTAAAAGCTGTAAAAGACATGGGATTTAAACTTTCATTTGTCGGTGGAATGAGAAAAGCAACTAGAAACAGTAATAAATACTTAATTCCAAGGTATCCAATTCATAGTGATATAACATTAGAGAATTTTATTAGTATGGTAAAATAAAAAATAGGAATTGATTTTTCAATTTCTATTTTTCTATTTGAGTAATAGCTTCTTGAATTGTCTGAATAGAAGCTATTATTTTTTCTGTTTCTTCTTCATTTAGAGGAACAAAAATTTTCCTTTTGACCCCATTTTTTCCTACAATAGCTGGAGTAGAAATACAAATTCTATTTTTATCATCCCAACTAGAAACAGGTAAAATAGAATTCTTATTTTCTAAAATAGCACTGGTAATCTTTACAAGACACATTCCTATTCCATAAGCTGTTGCTCCTTTTTTTGCAATAATATCATAAGCAGAATTTCTTACTTCATCTTCAATAGATTTTAGTTCCTCTTGATTTAACAAATCAGAAACTTTTTGATATGCAATATTAACATTACTCCATGGAACAAATTCACTATCACCATGCTCACCAATGACATATGCCTCAATACATTTTGGACTAACACCTGTTTTTTCACTCAAAATATAACGAAGTCTAGAAGTATCTAATGTTGTACCAGAACCAATAATATGTGAATGAGGTAGTCCACTATATTTTAAAGTTAAATATGTCATAACATCAAGTGGATTAGTAGCAACAACAAAAATACCTTTAAAACCGCTTTTCATAACATCAGAAATAATAGACTGAAATATGTTACTATTTTTATGAATCAAATCCATCCGGGTCTCTCCTGGTTTTTGAGCAGCCCCAGCAGCTAAGACAACTATTTTAGCATCACTACAATCAGAATAGTCTCCAACTCTCACCTTTATTTTAGAAGGACTATAGGCCATACAATGATTCAAATCCATTGCCTCTCCTTCACACTTATCCTTGTTAATATCAACAAGAACTA
>CADBNY010000131.1 GCA_902796215.1 uncultured Erysipelotrichaceae bacterium
GCAATTCCCTTCATACGAGAACCTTCCTTTTCAATTTTACGTACATTTACTGATGTAATCTTCATAAGATTTTCCTCCCTCTTAAAGCGTAACCACTTTATAAATCTATTTTATAATAAGATGCTTCAAAAATCAACAAATTTCAATTTAAGATAATATTTTTAAATTTTTAATAATAAAATCATTATAGCTAAATGACTTTATAACATTATTATTTGTAATAATAATAAAAATAGATGGAAAGCACTTTATGATAGTACCCAAAAACTCTTCTGTTTGATTTCTAGTACCCTTATAAAGAAAGACATGCGGAATACCTTTTTGTTCATATATATACTTTTTTACAGAATCAAGATTCATCTAGGATACCCCACAAACATCATTCCATTCGTAATAATTCCTCCCATTCCATCACTACCATATTTTGTTTTTTCTATCATATGAATTAAATCAATGCTTTGATTTCTATCTGAAAAAGCAATGCTTGATGCAATAATAGCTGGATCAAGTGCGTGAATATTAATTCTTTTAGGACTAGACGCAAAATTAGCACCAGCTTTAATCAATTCCTCATAATTAGACTGACAAGCCCCAGCAATAATAATTAATTTGTCCTGACTTTTTTCATATTTTCGAGCTTCTTTTATTGCTGAAATAAAATTTGCTGTATTTTTATAATTATTAATATTTTTTTTGTCATCCTTTTTAGAATAATAAGCATCGTGACCTGTAATAACAACAATATCAGGTCTATATTCTTTAATAAGCTCTTGAATCTTACTAGAAATAGCAGCTTCATTTAAACGAATTCCATTAGCATTAATACCCATATGATTATAAAATCTCATACATCTATCCAAATAGTTATTATCTCCATCGATATGTAATATTTTACCAGGAATATAAAAATAATTATCCCGATCAATATTTAAATCACGCACATTCCGTTCAATAATATCATCATCATTTTCATCATTAACTTTATCAGAATCAAAAACTAAATCATTCATTTCTGAATCAGCACTAAGTCTTTCATGAACACCTTCCAAAAAAACAATATCACCACTAATACTTACAACCCGAAAAATCACATCATGATTATGACTAATTCTACTAACAATGCTTCCTATTTTAAAATTCATGATACCAACTCCATTAAATTATATGATAAAAAAAAAGAAATAGAATAATCTATTTCACAAGAGTATTTGCAAGATGAACAAAAATTTCCACATCAAGTTTTTCTGCTCGCACATTTAAATCATAGCCATATTGCTTTAAAACATCAGAAACAATATCTAAATCATATTTCTTTAAATTATTACGAATTGTCTTTCTTTTAAATTGAAAACTATCTCTTAAAAGCTGTTCAAAAAAAGAAAAGTCCTTTAATTCCAATTTTTCTTCATTCTCAACAAAAGAAACAATAACACTATCAACATTAGGTTCTGGTATAAAATGTTTTCTAGAAACATAAAACTCTTTTTTTACATAATAAAAATAATTTAACAACACAGTAATAGAACTATATTCCTTATTACCAGGTAAAGTAGTAAATCTATCTCCTACCTCTTTTTGTACCATCATAACAATTTTATTAAATTTTAAATTAGACTGAATTATTTTTAAAAGAATTGGTGTTGTAATATAATATGGAACATTACTAACAAAAAATAAAGAATCATAAGAATATTTGGATATATCCTCCAATAAATTTGAAACTAAAAAATCCTGAAATATAATATCAACATTATTAATATTTTCTAACCTCTTAGAAAGTTCTTTCTCCAAATCTTTATCTATTTCATAAGCAACAACTTGTTTTGCCCTCTTTGCTAATTCTCTTGTCATAATAGCTCCACCAGGACCAACTTCAATAACTAAAGATTTTGAATCAAGTCCACTAATATCAACAATTTTTTTTACAATAGATAAATCTTTCAAAAAATTTTGCCCATATTTCCTTTTAAATTTTACATCATATTTTTCCATAAAACACCCCATTTTCTATTATAAAACAAGATTAAAGAAAAAACTAACTTTCTTTGGTAGATAAAATCATATAATAAATTCTAGTCATTTCATAAATAATAAATAAAATAGCAGGAATTAGTAAACAAACAAAGTAGTGAACAGGATTAGAAAAGAATGCTTTTATTTTTCCAACTTTAGGAATTCGAAATAAAACTTTGCCATATATAGAATCTGTACTAACTAGTGTTGCATCATTAACAGGATTATTATCTCCCTTTGTTGTATAAAGAGATTTATTCTTAGAAACGTTTTCTTTTTTTACAATTCTATGAGTAACTTTTAAACCTTTATAATTAGTATCTTTTGAAATAAAAGTAATAATATCTCCTACTTTATAATTATCATTATCTATTCTTTTTACAACAACAGCATCATTAACTTTAATGGTAGGTAACATACTTTGTGAAACAATAATATATGCTCCAAATAAAGGCTTTCTAAAAGAACCTTTATTACTATTAAAAATAAAATCAACAAAATAAAAAGTGATAATAAAGAAAAAAATAACAAGAAAGAATAAAATAAATATTAAAAAAGAGCGAAAAACAAATTGAAATAATGAAATAGATTCTATTGTATTTTTATTCTCTTTTGTTAATAAAGATATCACATTATCACTCCATTCTACTATCATTATAATACGAAATGCCAGAAAACACGAGAATAGTAAAATAAAAAAAAGTGATTTGACACTTTCTATTTTGCTTTTCCATTAACAAAAACTTCTATATTACAATAATTATCTGCTACCAAACTTTTATCAGAAAGCCAAATCCTTAAACGATAATTATCAATAGAATTCTTTGTTTTACTAGCAGATTGAATAACCATACTAGCTTTCTTTGAACCAATTTTTGTCTCTTTTTTCAACCCAACAAACATATCGGGGCCAAAAACTTTAGCATACGTCCCACTTTCTTCTTTTTCTAAATAAATTCGAATATCTTCATCAGGTAAATTACAAGTTTTCTTATCTTTTGTAATAGATATTTCATAATCAATAGAAGTTGCTTCATCAATAGAAGTATCTACTGAAAAATCAAAGAAAGTACCATCTTCTACACTTTGGACCCCAACCATATCACTAGTAGGAATAGATTTTAACATTTTTATTCCAGAATAATCACTTGCATATTTTAAAACAACTGTTCCTCCATTTACTTCTTCATCAATAATTTTTGGTTTATGATTAACAAAAAGTAAAAAACCAATAATAGATAAAACTAACAATATCCCACAAATTAACAACAAAAGATATAAAAAAGACTTAGATGATTCTTTTTGTTCCATAATTTAATACCTCCTATTTTATTCTTACTTTTACATCAACCGAAAATTCTTCAGTATTATCAGCAATAACATAACTATCTGAAAGCCACGAACGAATTTTAAAAGATTCAGATGAATTTTTATTCAAAAAGCCATGGTATAACAATCTAGAATTAGGCTTATCAGATAAGTAAAGTAATTCACCATAAGATGGTACTTTGTGCTTTTCATAACCACTATAAGGTACATTATTACTATTCGTTACATAAAATTTAATATACTCACTTTTTATTTGATTATATTGAATATCCCTTTTAGTTAAATAAATATCATATTCAACTGAAAAATTATTAGGATTCTTTACAAAGAAATCAACATATCCTTGAATACCACTTTCAACATCTTTATTATCTATCTTTTTTCCAAGTGCATCAGAAATAGGTAACTTATTAGTAAAATAAATAACTTTAGAGGAGTTAAATTTTACTAAAAGAGGTTTTTTATTTTTTTTCCTATTTTGATTAGAAAAAAAAGCAAATATAAAAGAAAGCAAAAACAAGAAAAAAACAACAAATAAAGAAATAAACATTTGTTTTCTCATACCATTCCTCCAACCCACTTATTATTATTAAAATATCATATAATCTATCTCAAGTCAAACAAATGAATGGAATTAAAACTGGTAGTTTTTCCTACTTCATCTAAAGAAATTTGAAAAATATCAGCCAATTTTTTAGCAATAATTGGAATATACTTAGAAGAATTCTTTTTTCCACGAAAAGGTTCAGGTGTCAAATAAGGAGCATCTGTTTCTAATAAAATATTTTCCAATCCTATTTTTTTCACAATTGTAGGCAAATTACTATTTTTAAAAGTTAATACTCCACCAATTCCAATTTTATATCCCATTGAAATATAAATTAGTGCAGTCTCAACACTACCACTAAAACAATGAATATCTCCAACAACCTCAGGAAATTCTTTTAAAATTTCAATAGTATCTTGAGTAGCATCACGACTATGAATAACAACAGGAAGCTTATTTCGTAAAGCCATTTCCATTTGCTTACGAAAAAGACTTTTTTGTTCTTTCATATTTTTCTTTCCATAATGATAATCTAAACCTATTTCTCCAATACCAACAACTTTAGAATTATGGATATCTTCTTCTAATTTTTTTAAATCAGCATCTGTCACAATAGAAGCTTCACTAGGATGATATCCTATTGTAACAAAAACATTTTTATAACTCTTAGAAAGTTTCAAAGACTCTACAATAGATTCCTTTGTACAACCAGAAATAATTATTTTATCAATGCCATTATCAGCATTTTCGGATAAAACAAGATCAATATCATCATAATCATCACTCGATAGATGACAATGGGTATCAATAAACATAAAATCACCTCAATTACAAAATAAGAAAAAAAGAAGATCCCTTAGGAATCTATTTTATAATTAAATCCTCATAAATAGTGGACTTGGTACTCCTAATTCATAAGAAATAGAATCATTATAATCAAAATCTTTACAAGATTGATTTAATTGTTCAAATATTTTTTCGCTAGTAGATGGTAAAAAAGCTTGTAAGAATACAGCACTAACTCGAATAGCTTCTAATAAATTATATAAAACTGTTTCCAATCTATCTTTTTGATTATCATCTTTGGCAAGAATCCAAGGTGTAGTCTCATCAATATATTTATTACTAGAACGAAGCAATTGAAAAATTTCTCCAATAGCATCACTAATTTGTAACTCATCCATTTTTTCAGTAACTTTTCTTTCTAAAGAATGAATAGAATGAATAAAACTATTATCTAAATCTTCTGATACTTTTTTATTTAAAATTTTACCATCAAAATATTTATTTCCCATCGAAATAGTTCTTTGAACTAAATTACCTAATATATTAGCAAGATCTCCATTAATTCTTTCAATCAATAATTCTCTAGTAAATACACCATCACTTGCAAAAGGAATTTCATGTAAGAAATAATAACGTACAGCATCTACGCCAAATTCATCAACCAAATCATCTGCATAAACGACATTTCCACGAGATTTACTCATTTTCCCATCACTCATAATTAACCAAGGATGCCCAAAAACCATCTTTGGAAGAGGAACATCTAAACTCATTAAAAAGCATGGCCAATAAATTGTATGAAAGCGAATAATATCTTTACCAATTAGATGTAAATCTGCCGGCCATTTATAAGAAAACTCTTCACTTTCTACACCAACATCATATCCAATATTTGTAATATAATTAGTCAAAGCATCTAACCAAACATAAACAACATGTTTAGGATCAAAATCAACAGGGATTCCCCATTTAAAAGAAGTCCGAGAAACACATAAATCTTGAAGACCAGGTTTAATAAAATTATTAATCATCTCATTCTTTCTAGAAACTGGTTGAATAAATTCAGGATGATCATTAATATATTTTTCTAATTGTTCTTGATATTTACTTAAACGAAAGAAATAAGCCTCTTCGCATTTTTCTGATACTTCCCTGCCACAATCAGGACATTTTCCATCTTCTAACTGAGATTCCGTCCAAAAAGACTCACAAGGAGTACAATAAAGACCTTTATATTCTCCTTTATAAATATCGCCTTTATCATACATATATTTAAAAATATGTTGAACAACTTTTTCATGCTGTTCATCCGTAGTACGAACAAAACGATCATAACTAGTATCCATAATATCCCAAATTTTTTGAATTTCAGCAGCTTTTTCATCAACAAATTCTTTTGGAGTTTGTCCTGCCTCTTTCGCTTTTAATTCAATTTTTTCACCATGTTCATCTGTCCCAGTCTGAAAATAAACATCATACCCTTGCAATCTCTTATATCTAGCAATCGCATCTGCTAAAACAATTTCATAAGTATTTCCAATATGAGGCTTTCCTGAAGTATAAGCAATTGCTGTTGAGATATAATATTTTTCCATGTACATCACTCCTAAATAAAAATTATAACATAAAATGTATAAAATAAACTAAACAATTATAAAAGACCTATAAATAAAAAAATTATTATAATATAAGGACGAAAATCCGCGGTACCACCTTACTTTATAATAATTTATTATACACTCAAATCATTAACGCTGACTACGTTTATACCTACATATCGATATAAAAGTTCAGAAGCCATACTAACAATTTACTTATACTCTTTTTCACCATCCGAGTTCTCTTTCATAAGCCTAAAAATTATCAGCTCTTCATCAACACATTTAAAATATAAAAATACTATACCACATAAAGATAAAAGAATCAATTATCAAATTCATTCAACAATCTAGAATTACTCAAAGTAAATAAATATCTCTCAGATTGTTCCTTTATGCCATTAATTAAAGTAGTATCTTTTACTAAAACTTTAATATCAAAATTCTCTAACAATTGTCTTTGATAAGATCCTTTCATATATTTTGTAATATCCACAATAATTTTATTTTTAATAGATTCATCTATATTAAAATCAAAAACTTGTTCAACCTTATTTAAAAATTTTTTTTCTAAAGAAATAGATAATTGATCCTTCAATATCTTTTTTATATCTTTATTTAAATTTATAAAATCCTTTTTATAAAAAATAATAATATCTGTTCCTCCAGAAAAAGAACAATCATGAACTTTCTTAGATAAAATATTAACCCTTTTATTTTTTATTTTATCGCAACAATCAAAAAGACTATTACGATACAAATCTAACATATTACTAAGCTCCTCAGTATTTAAAACAATCCGATTCTTCTTAGCTAATTCCAAAATTTTATTTTTAATAAGATCCATAGAATCTAGAGGTGGTGTTCCAATTAAAGACATAATATCATCATCTACTAAAACTGTTGTATTATTTTTAATGTTCTCTAATAATGCTTGCTTATAACTTTCAAAATGCTGCTGTCTCATCTTTTCTATCATTTTCTCTTCCATCATCTATCCTCCTAGCATTATAAATGTAACAATTTGAAAATCATTAGTCAATAGATAATAAACACTTTTCACAGATTTTATTAAGAAGAGAAACTAAATAATAAATTGGATGTTTTTCCAATTTAATAATATCTAAGACAATAGCAAAAGACTTCCCTTTACTAGCAAATCGAAACATATTTGTAATATAAAAAGCTTCTATAAAAACCTTTTCTGTATCTATTCTTTCCACAATTTCTGGTGAAAAAATAATTTCAATAGAATTCTTGGTTTGATGAATATTTTCAATTTTAAGTTTTTTCGCTAAATTTTCAAACCATTCTTCATACATATAAATGAGTAAATCTTCACTTATTTTTCCAAAACGATCTTCAAGTTCTTCCTTAACTTTATTAAAAGTTTTTTTATCTTCAATAGAATTAATTAAACGATGAATTTCAATTTTTAAATCATCCTCTTGAACATAAGAATCTTCAATATGAGTCGTAACATCAATTAAAGGCTTACTATCTTCTATATTTTCTTCTGCAATAACAGGCTCATGTTTTATACTTCGAATTTCATTTTCTAACATCTTCAAATATAAATCAATTCCAACACTATCAATAAATCCAGCTTGTTCACTTCCCAGCATATCTCCTGCTCCACGAATAGATAAATCCCTAGTAGCAATAGAAAAGCCACTGCCTAACTTAGTAAACTCTTTTATTACATTTAATCTCTTAATAGCTGTTTCTGTTAATTTCTTAAAAGGTTGATACATTAAATAAGCATAAGCAAATTTATCGCCTCTTCCGACTCTACCTCTTATTTGATATAACTGACTTAGTCCAAATAAATCAGCATCAATAACAATTAATGTATTAACATTAGGAATATCAATACCAGTTTCAATAATTGTCGTACAAATCAAAATATCATATTTATAATTAACAAAATCATAAATTGTATCTTCTAATTGATTCTTATTCATTTGTCCATGAGCAATCGCAATCCTAGCATCTGGAGCAATTTCTTGAATTCTATAAAAAAATTCATTGATTGACAAAACCCTATTATATAAAATAAATACTTGTCCATTTCTAGATAATTCTTTATAAATAGCATCTTTTAATATTTGCTTATTTTCTTCTACAACATATGTTTGAACAGGATATCGATTATTTGGTGGAGTTTCAATTAAAGATAAACTTCTAATTCCAACTAAAGACATTTGCAAAGTTCTAGGAATAGGAGTTGCTGTTAAAGTTAAAACATCTACATTGGTTTTATACTGTTTTATTTTTTCTTTATGAGAAACACCAAAACGTTGTTCCTCATCAATAACTAATAATCCTAAATTACGAGGTTTAATGTCAGAACTTAAAAGACGATGCGTACCAATAACCATATCAATAGTACCATCTTCTAGCCCAGTAATAATACGTTGAACTTCTTTAGCACCAGTAAAACGATTTAATAAAGCAATACTAACAGGAAAATTATGAAATCGAATCAAAGCATTTTCATAATGCTGTTTAGAAAGAATTGTTGTTGGACAAAGAAATAGAACTTGTTTTGAATCTAAAATAGCTTTAAAAGCTGCCACAAAAGCCACCTCTGTTTTTCCAAAACCAACATCACCACAAAGTAATCGATCCATTGGAGATGGAGATTCCATATCCTTCTTAATCTGAGCAATAGCATTTTTTTGATCAGCTGTTAATTCATAAGGAAAATCATTCTCAAAAGCAAGAGACAATTCACAATCCTCAGAAAAAGCAAAACCTTTACGTGCTTCCCTTTCAGCATACAACTTTATTAATTGATCAGCCATATCCATAACTTTAGATTTTACCCGAGCTTTAGTCTTCTTCCACTCACTTCCACCTAATTTATTAACCTTAGGTACCATTCCTTCTTTACCAGAAAATTTACTAATTAAATCAATTTTCTCAACAGGAATATAAATCTTATCTGTTCCCTGATAAAGAATTTCTAAATAATCCTTTGTTATATCATGTAAACTCAAAGTTTTAATACCGTTGTAAACACCTATACCATGAACATTATGAACAACATAATCACCTACTTCAAGTTTATTAATATCATAAATTGATTTAGAATATTTAAACTTTGTATTATAATGTTTTTTATTTTCTAGATTTCTAAACAACTCATGAGAAGTAAGAACAACAAAATCTTGATAAATAAAGCCCTCAGATAATTCTCCATCAATAATATTAACAGAATTTAGAAAAATAGAATCAAAAGAACTTTCAACTACTTTAACTGCTAAATGCTTCAAAAGACTTTTAATTTGAAACTTTCTTAAACAAATTAAAATAGTTTTTTTCTCATTAATATTCTTTATAAGAAAATGATTAATAGCTTCAATATTCTCATTAAAATTATTAATAGTATTTATTCCAAAATTAATTATTGGAAAAGAATAAGATGTCTTTTCCATATTGGCAAAAGAAAAATAATATAAAGGATAATCTACCTTTAAACTCTCTAAAGAATGAAAATAGTTTGATAGAAAGGCAACATCCTTTTCTTTTCGAAACTCCTCTACTTCATTTAAAATTTCAGTATAGGATAACTGAATCTGCTCATAATCCTTAAAAAATGTATAACATTCTCCCAAATAATCTGAAATATTAGAAACTTTTTCATATAAGTCAAAAAACTTCTGTTTACCATAATGCCCTTCTTCTATTTTTTTATCTGTTAAAAATTCAGAAAAAGGCTTAATATAAATAGAATCTATTTTTGAAATAGATTTTTGAGTATCAACATTAAAATAACGAATAGATTCAATTTCATTGTCAAAAAATTCAATACGAACTGGATTTTCTTCATCAATAGGAAAAATATCAATAACAAACCCACGAACACTAAATTCTCCAGTTTTGTTAACTAACGCATCTTTTTCATAACCACAAGAAAAGATTTTATTCACAAGTTCATTTCTATCAATAATATCACCTATTTTTAATTGAAATATGAATTTTTTATAATTTCTTTTCTCAGGTAAAAATCTTAAATATCCCATCAAATTAGTAATAATAATTCCACTATCATGAAGAGCAAAATAATTCAGAGTATCCATTCTTCTAGAAAGTAAATCAAAAGAAGATGCTAAAGCCTCACTTGTTAAAAAATCATCCATAGGAAATAAAAAAACAGAATCATTATAATTTATTAATTTACGATAAATTTTATTTGCTTCAAACACACTGTCGACAACAATTAAAATGTTTTTATGTTTTTCCCTATAAATCTTATTTAAAATCAAACAAAAAAATTCATCCGTCAAATTACATAGACCCATGTTTTTTTCTAACTTTATATCAATTAATTCATCAAAAAATTTCATAATATCACCTATTTTTTTGATTATATTTATTCATTAAATCTGAAAATGATAATTTAAAATAGTCATCTAAAACAGAACATAAATGAGAAAATAAAGATTCTAAAACTTTTCTATCTTCTTTAGAAAAATGTCCTAATACATAATCCTTTGTATCAATAGATTTATTATTTGAAATCCCCACTTTTAATCTCTTATAAGAAGAAGTTCCAATAACACTTTCAATACTCTTTAACCCATTATGTCCAGCACTAGAACCACCTTTTTTTAATTTAAAATTACCAACAAACAAGTCAAGATCATCTGAAATAACTAATAAATCATCTACAGATATATTAAAATAATTCATAACTTGATAAACCGAATCACCAGATAAATTCATATAGGTTTGAGGTTTCAAAAATATAACTTTTTCGCCATTAAAAAAAGTTTGAATAAAAGAACCACTAAATTTATTATTCCAAGAATTCTCAATATTTTTCTTATTAAGATAATAATCAATAAAATCAAATCCAACATTATGGCGAGTATTGACATATTCTTTACCAGGATTTCCTAATCCCACAATTAATTTCATAAAATCACTTCCTATTATGATATTCATTATAAATAACAGATTTTGCCACATGCCTCTCTTGAGCCACTAACTTAATTGCATCTTTTTCATTCATTCCATCTTCCAAATACATTTTAACATGTTTTAAAACATCTAAGTTACTATAATCAATTATTTCTTTATTACCTTCAACTATTAAAACAAATTCTCCTTTCATATTATCAACAAGAGAAATTGCATTTAAAATAGTATCCCTCAATACTTCTTCATGAATTTTAGACAATTCACGACAAATGGCAATGTTTCTATTTCCAAAAATATCTAACATATTTTGAAGAGTAGTTTTAATTCTATGAACAGACTCATAAAAAATTAACGTACACCTATTATCCCTTAAAGATTTTAATTCACTAATTTGTTTCTGATGTTTTGAATTCAAAAAACCATAAAACAAAAAAGGAGAAGGTTCTATACCAGAAATAGTTAAAGCTGGAACAAATGCCGTAGCACCAGGTAAAGATATAACATTATAACCAGCATCAATTACAGCACGAACAATAATAAAGCCAGGATCACTAATAATAGGAGTCCCCTGATCTGTAACAAAACCTATATTTTTTCCTTTTTCTAAAAAAGAAATAACAGATTGAATCATATTACTCTCATTATATTCATGACAACTCATTAATTTTTTATGAATATCATAATGCCGAAGCAAAATACCAGTATTTCTAGTGTCTTCACAAAGAATAATATCAACAGTCTTCAAAATATTTAAAGAACGAACTGTAATGTCATCTAAATTACCAATAGGTGTAGGAATTAAATATAAACTTGCTGTATTATTATAACTTTTTTGAATCACAATATACCTCCTTCTGTAATCTGGAATATTCATCAGTCATTTGACCATTTAAATCATACTTAATTAATGGCTTATCAATCTTTAAACCCATTCTTCCACATTTCTGACCTTCAATCAATACCAAAATTGGTTCTCGATCTAAAGTTTCATAAATAAATTTAATTCTTTTAGGCTCGATACCATAAAGTCGAAAAATTTCAAATATTTCCACTAATCGAGTACTTCGATGAACAATAGAAAGTACTCCATTATCTTTCAAAACTTTTTTTGCACAATCACAAATTTCCTCTAAATTGATTAAAATTTCATGCCTAGCCACTCTTTTTTCATAAGAGTCATTAACAGTGCTTCCTTCCTCTAATTTAAAATATGGAGGATTACAAAGTACAAAATCAAATTCATTTAAGTGATTGTTAGAAAAGTTTTTAATATCATCACATATAATAGATATACGATTTTCTAAATGATTATAAAGAACAGACTTTTCAGCTAAAGAAGCCAATTTTTCCTGTATTTCAACTCCAATAATATTTTGTTTGCATTTTTTTGTTAAAATTAAAGGAATAACGCCATTACCAGTACAAAAATCAACAATTTTTCTATCTCTTAAACGAATAGAAGAATAATTAGCAAGAATAATACTATCTAAGGAAAAAGAAAAAAAATCAGAGTTTTGATAAATTTTTAAATTTTTATATCCTAAAACATCATCTAATCTCTCCATTATTTTTTATCTTCCTTATTAAAACTAACAATACCTTTATCCTTCAAATCAACTTTATAAGTTTTTTTAAAAATATCAATTGAAACCGTTTTTCCCATTCCAAGAGGAGTATCAACAACTAATCCAACTGTTGGTAATTCCTTTTTTAAATCTGTATATGTATCATTTTCATATCCCAAACAGCACAATAATCTACCACAAATACCATTAATTTTAGAAGGATTCAACGCAAGCATTTGATTTTTAGCCATATTAATAGAAACACTATTAAAATCCGTCAAAAAAGAGTTACAGCACAAAAATAATCCACAAGGCCCTAATCCACCAATTTTCTTTGCTTTATCACGCACACCAATTTGTCTAAGCTCAATTCTAGTTTTATATTTACCTGCAAGCTTTTTCGCCAGTTCACGAAAATCAACACGGTTATCAGATAAGAAAGAAAGTAATAATTGAGATTTATCAAAATAATAATAAGCATCAATAAAGTTCATATTTAATTCTAATTTTTGATTAATTTTTTTAGCCTGCTCCAAGGCTTCTTGAGCCTCAATTTTATTTTTTTCATATTGCTTAATATCATTTTCGTCTAAAATACGAAGAACTTTAAATAATGGTAATACCAAATTTTTTTCTTTTTCCTTATACATTTCCTTGCAAATATAGCCTGTTAATAATCCATTCTCAGTTTCAAAGACAACAAAATCACCTTTCTTTAAAGTTAAAAAGTTAGGGGACAAATAGTAAATATTCTTTGTTTCTTCACAGCTTACAACTACAACATCTAACACAATATCTAACCTCCTATAATTAATTTTGAAAACAATGAATCTAACCACAATTTATAATTTACATTGAAATCAAGCTTAGATAATTCCTCTTCTAATATAGATATTTTACCTAAAAGAACATTATCATTAATACCAGTAAATAAAGAAATAACATCTTTATCTAATAAATTAGTAATATCATATTTATCATTTATAAAAGAAATAATAATACTTTCCACAATCTTTAAATTGTCTGAAATAAGAATCTTATCAGGGTAAATATCAAGAATATTTTTATATTTTATAAAAAAATCATAAGGATTTATAACACATTTTAATAAATCTAAAACGTTTTTATCACTACTAAACAAAATATTATTTTCCTTTAAAGTAATTATTTGACATCTAGACAAAATGGTTTCAATAATCAAATAACGATTCTTAGTGACCAAAAAAGCAATAATGTCATCTTCTGGCTCCTCTAAAAATTTTAACATAGTATTAGCAGAAAATAAATTCATTTTTTCAGCATCTTTAATGATATAAATCCTCTTTCCATTCAACAATGACTTATTATTATATTCATTTTGTAATTCAATAATTTGATTTTTTTTAATGTTATTACCATCAGGTTCAATAATATGAACATCTAAAAAATCACCTTCATCAATTAAATGAAAAATAGGATTATTAATACTATGAACTTTCTCATAAGAACAGTTTGTTAAAATCATTTTAATAAAATCAAGAATATATTGAAAGTCCTCATCATAATTCTCCAATTCAACTAAATAAGCATGAGAAATCTTATTATTTTTTACAACATGATTAATATAATTAATATAATTTTTTTTAATTAACGACATCTGACTCATAAAACCCTCACAGAAAAAGAAATTTAAAAATAATTAAGCCAACAAAACCAAAAAAGCCAAGAAAAGAAACTATCGAAATAGTATAAAAATTGATTGGTATTATTAAATTAAATGAAACAAAAACTATATTAAATAAGTAAAGAAAAAAAGAAGAAATAATAATTTTTTTAAATAATAATTTTATAAATTTAATAAAAATCACCATTAATGAATATGAAAAAAAAGAAAAAATTATTCAATACTTTTTCTATCGCTCATAGCTCGCTCCAAAGTTAATTTATCTAAATACTCCATATCAGCTCCTATAGGAATTCCACTTGCTAAACGAGTTGTTTTAATTCCTAAATCATCTAAAGTTCTTTTTATATATAAGGTTGTAGTTTCACCTTCTATGCTTGGTTTAAAAGCAAAAACTATTTCAACAAAATTTTCATCATGAATACGATCTAGCAATTTTCCAATACCAATATCCTCAGGATTAATTCCATCTAAAGGAGAAATTAATCCTTCAAGAACGTGATATTTACCATGAAAAATACCAAATTTTTCAAATAAGAATACACTCTTAGAATCTTCTACAACACATAAAATATCAGAATTTCTAGTAGAATCAGAACAAATATAACAAAGTTCATTATCAGTTAAAGTATTGCACTTTTTACACTTATGAATTTTATCTGAAACATCTAAAAGACTAGAAGAAAAAAATTCAACTTGTTCCTCTTCCAAGTCTAAAACAGAAAAAGCCAGTCTTTCGGCTGTTTTTTCACCAATCCCTGGAAAACATTTAAAAGATTCAATTAAATTTTTAATACTTTCAGGATACATACAATTTCCTAAAATAAACCTGGTATAGAGCCAAATTTACCCATTTTACTTTCAATTGTATCATCAATTTTTTTATTTGCTTGATTAATAGCAACAATTAACATATCTTCTAGTGCTTCAATATCATCTGAATCTAATGATTGAGCATTTATTTTTATGCTAACAACTTCTTTTGTACCTTTTAAAGTCACTTTTACTAAAGAACTTTCTCCAACAAATTCACTTTCATCTATTTCCTTTTTTGCTTTTAACATATCTTTTTGTAAGGCTTGAGCCTGTTTTAACATAGCTTGCATATTCATAAAATTATTCTCCTTTATTCAATCTCTACAATATCACCAAATAGTTCTATTGCATTATTAGTTATTATATCATTATTTTTTGTTTCTTCCAATATTTGTTGTGGTTCTTCAACTATTTTATATTTAATACCATTCTTTAAATTAGAAATATATTCATTTTTATAATTGTTCCATTCACTATCGCTAATAATAGCAATATTTTTATGAGAATTAGTAATTTTAAAATAAACATCAATAATTTTGTCAAGAATAAGTAAATTTTGTTTTACATTTGAATCATATTCAAAACTAATAATCATATTTTCTTCACTAACAGCTCTAACAGTGGAATCCAATAATGAACAAACAATATATCCAATCTCTTGATCAAAAGTAAAATCTTTCAATTTTTCAAAATTATTAATCTCATCAGTTAATAATTTTTTATTAGCAAGTGCCAAAGTATTATTAACCCGAACACGAATAATTTCAGGAAGATTCAACACAATTGGATCAGAATCATCAGAAAAATTTGTATCTTTTTTCAAGACAGGTAAATCATACTCCTCTTTATCAACTAATTTTTTTTCACTATTTTCATCAATTTTATCAACTTTTTTTTCTTTCTTCAGAACAGACTTTTCTTCTTCGTTTTGAACAATTTCGACGGTTTTCTTTTGACTCATTTTATCAGAATAAGAAGATAAAATATAATCATTTATAAACTTCAAAAGAAACATTTCCATAAATATTTTAGCGTTAGAACTCTTTCTTATTTCAAAAACCTTTTCATTTAGATTATTAGCAAATTCCTGCAACAAATTAATAGAAAAATCCACTTTTTTTTCATTTAAATAGTAATCCACAATTAAATTTCTAGCGTGATTCAATATTTGAACAAAAATTTGAATTAAATTTTTCCCGCTATTTTCAAAATATCTTATATTATTTAAAACATTAACTATATTTCCATCAAGAACATTTTTAATAAATTCATTTAATTGCTCACTAGAAATAATGCCGTTAACTTCAGTAAAATCATCCATAGTAATTTTACCAGAAGAATATGAAAGAAGCATATCCAATAAACCAAGAGCATCACGCAATCCACCATCAGATAATAATGAAATGCTATTTAAAACCTCAGGCTCAATTTCAATAGATTCCTTTTTACAAACATAATCTAATCTATTTCTAATAACATCAGGAGATAATCTTTTAAAAGAAAAACATTGACATCTAGAAACGATAGTTTCAGGAACTTTTTGTGGATCCGTTGTAGCTAAAATAAAAATTGCATGTTCTGGTGGTTCCTCTAATGTTTTCAATAAAGCATTAAAAGCTCCAATGGATAACATATGAACTTCATCAATTATATATACTTTATATTTTAATTCACTAGGAACTAAAGAAATCTTATTTTTTAATTCTCTAATTTCATCAACACCATTGTTTGATGCAGCATCAATTTCAATAATATCAATACAATTTTTAGAAAAAGATGACTTGCAGCATTCACAAACCCCACATGCACAACCATCTTTTGAATTTGAGCAATTAATACTGCGAGCAAAAATTTTAGATACAGAAGTTTTTCCAGTACCTCTAGGTCCAAAAAACATATAAGCATGAGAAAAACTACAATGAATAATAGAATTTTTCAAAGTTTTTATAACAGAATTTTGACCAACAACAGAATTAAAATCCTTTGGTCTATATTTTCTATATAAAGCATGATACATATAAAAACCTCCCTAATTTATTATAAATTATATATAATTGATAACAAAGAAATTTATTCATTTCTTTGTTTTTTAAAAAAAGAACTTAGCATTTTTTTTGAACGTTCAGAATCAATATTAGAAATAAAGAAAACATTAGGATTTGTTGCATCATTTTCAAAAATTTTACAAATTAATTGAGAATTTTTAGGATCAGAATTTTTTAAAGCAGAATAAACATATGAAATACGAGATTGTTTAATTGCGCTAGCACACATAGGACAAGGGTCTAAAGTAACATACATAGAGCATCCGTCTAATCGCCAATTATTTAATTTTTTAGAAGCTTCTTTTATTGCAATCATTTCTGCATGTTCTAAAGAAGAATTATTTGATTCTTTCAAATTATATCCATAAGAAATAACTTTATCATCTTTTACTATAACTGCACCAATAGGTACCTCGTCTAAATTATACGCTTTTTCCGCATAAAAAAAAGCTAAATCCATATATTTTTTATTCATAATTCCTCCAAAAAAGAAAAAGTGCACATGAAAGGAGGATCTTAAGGCTGCTATTTTCCAATCCTGACCTGTTTCAATCACTTTCATTGCACAAGGATATTTTAATATAAAGTTAAAAAAAAGTAAACATTTTATTATAAAATAATACAATATACTAAATATTTATATCATATATAAAACCTTAACCGAATTCAAAAAAAATATTTCCCGGGAAATATTTTTTATCTTCTTTCTATTATATTGATTTTTTTTAACAAAGTTTTTATGTTTCACGTGAAACTTTAAATTAAACTTACTAAATTATTTCCC
>CADBNY010000132.1 GCA_902796215.1 uncultured Erysipelotrichaceae bacterium
AATAAGGAGGACTTATGTATAAAAAAGTAGTTGTATTTGGAGGAGGAACAGGAATCTCTTATTTATTAAAAGGATTAAAAGACTTTCCTGTAGACATAACAGCTATTATCACCGTATCAGATAATGGAAGAAGTACAGGAAAACTAAGAGAAGAGTTTCACATTCCAGCAGTTGGAGACATTAGAAAAGTTATAACAAATTTATCTCAAATAGATAAACCAATAAAAGATATGATGTCATATCGATTTAATACATCAAGTGATTTAGATGGACATGCTCTTGGAAACCTAATTTTAACAGCGATGTTAGATATAACAGGATCACTAAAAGATTCTATTAAACACTTAAGCAAATTATTAGACGTAAGACATACAGTTTTACCAATTTCAGAAGACCCAAATTTAACTTTAATGGGATTAGATGTTGAAGGAAATATTATTGAAGGAGAAGAACAAATAACAAAATGTCCTAACAAAATAGAAAAAATATACTATAAAAATGAACCAAAAGTAGTACCAGAAGTACTAGAAGAAATAAAAAAAGCCGACTTAATTATTTTTAGTATGGGGAGCTTATACACAAGCGTATTACCAAATATTATCTGTAAGGAAGTAAAAGAAGTTCTAAGTAAAACAAAAGCACCAATTATGTATTTATCAAATATTGTAACTCAACCAGGAGAAACAGATGGATTTAAGGTTAGTGATCATATAAAACTTTTTAATAGATATCTTGAAAATAAGAAAGTGGACATTGTAATAGCAAGCAATACCCTAATTTCCGAAAAAATGGCAAAAAAGTATGAAAGTGAAGAACAAAAGGATCCAGTTCTAATTGATTATGAAGAACTAGAAAGAATGGGAGTAGAATTAATAGAAGATGACTTAGTAATTATAGACAAAGATAATACTTTAAAACATAATAGTTTAAAACTAAGTTCTATTATATTCTCTTATTTAATGAGATAATATGTCATTTACAACAACAATAAAAGAAGAGATATCAACTATAGAAAGTTCATCTTCTGAAAAAATAGCTGAATTATCAGGTTATATCAGAAATAATGGACTAATTGAAAAAGAAAAAGTTTTTATGACAACAGAAAATAAATGCATAATAGAAAGAATAACAGAAAATATAAAAGATTTATACAGCGTAACTCCTAAGATAGAAATAATTGAAAATAGAAATTTTAGTAAAAATAAACTATATCAAATTATTTTAGAAGACAAAGAAAATAAAATTTTAAAAGATATAGGAGTTGTTGATGAAAAAGGAAAATATCTAGATATTACACCAACATATATTGTAGGTGCAAATGAAGAAATAAGGGCATATTTAAGAGGTGTTTTCTTAAGCTCAGGGAGTATTAATGATCCAAAAACATCTAGATATCATATGGAAATATTAGTAGAAAAATCAAAAGAAGCAGTATTTGTTCAGAAATTACTAAATTTATTCGATTTAAATGCTAAAATTCTAAGTCGAGATAAAGGTTATATGATTTATATTAAAGAAGCCGAAAAAATAAGTGACTTTTTAAAAATTATAGGAGCAACAAAAGCCGTATTATACTATGAAGATGTTAGAGTATACCGTGATCAAAAAAATAAAACCAATAGACTAAACAATATGGAACAAGCAAATGTTGATAAAATAGTAGAAACAGCAATAAAACAAATTGAAGACATAGAAATTATTGAACAAAATGATGGTCTAATGCTTTTAGATGACAAGGTAAGAGAAGTCGCAAAATACAGAAAAAAATATCCAGAAAGTTCTCTAAAAGAACTAGCTGAAATTATTTCATTAGAAACAAATAAGCCAATTACAAAATCAGGATTAAATCATAGACTAAGAAAAATCAAAGAATTAGCCCAAAGTTTTAGAAAAATGAATAAAGAATAAAAAGTTCTAGAAATTATTTCTAAAACTTTTTATTTTGCAATTTTATCAACTAGTCCATATTTAATTGCTTCTAGAGCAGATAGATAATTATCACGATCTGTATCTTTTTCAATTGTTTTAATACTTTTACCAGTATTTTTAGCTAAAATTTTATTAATTCTTTGTTTTAATAGTAGTATTCTTTCAGTCGCAATCTTAATATCGCTAGCTTGACCCTCACTTCTTCCAAGAACTTGATGAATCATAACATCTGAATTAGGAAGAATAAGTCTTTTTCCTCGACAACCACTAGATAATAAAAAAGCCCCCATACTAGCAGCAATTCCAAAACAAATAGTAGAAACATCACTTTTAACAAAGTTCATTGTATCATAAATTGCCAAACCACTAGTCACACTACCACCTGGAGAATTGATATATAAATAAATATCTTCATGATTGATAGAATCCAGATATAACATTTGAGCGACTACACTACTACTAACTTCATCAGTAATCTCTCCCGAAAGAAGAATAATTCTATTTTTTAATAGCTTCGAATAAATATCATAACTTCTCTCTCCATTCCCTTCTTTATCCACAACAATTGGCACAAAGTTCATTAATATCACCTAATTATAGTATACTGTCAACAAATAAAAATATTCATATATTATTATGACAAAATATGATATACTCTTGAGTTTGACAGTTGTAAGAGAGTAAAAACTCCCTAAGCCTTATTTTACAAAGGTTTAGAGAGTTTTAATTTGCTCAAAAAAACGCGTACGTTGAAGTTTAGAAATTTGTATTAAAAATTTTTTTCATTTTTTTATAACTTAGTATTTCTAAATCTGTATTAAAATTAAATATACCATGTAGATCGTCGGTTATTGTTGTTCTTTCATATATTGGTTCAAATCCTAAACCTTTTTGTTCAATCATATTCATATTTCTTAAAGTATTAAGTATTTGAGATGTTGTATATTTATAATCTAATTTCTTTTCTAATAATCTATAAATGAATAGTGAAATAAAGCATGTCATGAAATGAGCTTTAATTCTATCTTCTCTAGATAGATTAACTGGTCTAGCCAAAAAGTCAGATTTCATAATTCTAAATGATTCTTCAATTTCCCACCTGCCTTTAACTATTTTAAATATTTCATTAACATCACCAACTAAATTAGTAGTTAAAGCATAATAACCATCATATTTAGATTCTTCTTTAATTAAATCTTCATTAATAGAATAAGTAGTATTTTCAGCTACTTCACCATTATCAGTGGAATTTAGTGAATCAATGAATCTTCTGTAATCATTTTGATTCTTACCTTTTCTAGTAACATTATTTGTTTCAATAGATTTCTTAGCTCTTTCAATTTGATTGTTTCTAATATTTCTATTATAATCAAAATATTTAAAACAAAAGGTAACAATTAAATCTTGTTTGACGGATTTAGTTTCTGTTTGAATAATTTTATAAAATAATGTTTCATAATATTTTTCTTTTAAAGAATCATTGTTTTCAATATCTTCTAAGTTATATACATTTTTTAAATCATTAGGTATTCTCCAATCAGATTTATCAAATACTTGAGTTTTATATTCATCTTTTAATTTCTTCAATGATTGTGTAATAACAAATGCACGATTATCTTTAATATTAAATTTCTTAATTTCATCAGAAGCTAAACCTGCATCAGTACATAGAATCATTTTTGTATTATCTAATTTAAAATTATTAACAATTTTAGTTTCTTCAGGAATTAAAGTCTTTTGTTCATTTTGATTACCAGGATAAATATTACAAGATAAAGGCAGACCATCACCATCCATAAATAGTCCCATACCAACAATAGGGTTTGGTCTATGTTCTTTAGAAATACCATATCTTCTTAAATCATCTTCGATGTCGATATCAAAAAAGTAATTAGTACAATCATAATAAATAACACTAGAGTTTCTATCAATAACATTTTTACTATTATTAAATAGTGATTCTTGAATAAAATCCATATTTTCAGCAATATAAGATAAAGCTCTATATTCATCGTGAAGTTTAAATTTTGGTTGTTCAATAAAATTTTGACATTGCTTAAATGTTTCTAGTTTAGAAGAAGGGTAAATAATTCTAGAATAAACTAAATAAGATAAAATCTCATTTAAGTCAAATTGGAATTTATATTTACTTTGAATTTCATCACACACTTCATTTAGTTTTAATTGATAATATAACTTCTGTAAAAATAAATACCCAACATTAAACTGTCTTTTAACACCAGGAGATATTCTTTTATTAGGATTAAACTCACGTCTTAACAATGTTTCTTTATCTTCATTATTTAATTCGTTAATATATTCCTTTATTTTATTAATTGTATCAGTTTTACCAAATCTTTCCTCAACTTGATCTTGATTACCAAGTTTTTCAAATATCTTAGTAGTTCTTTTACCATTAAGATTAGTATAATCTTTAATAATGGAGTAGTAAGAATAATTATTAATTTTTCTAATATTTAATCGCATAGCCTCACAACCTTACAGTATTATTATATCAGACATACGAGAACACACGCAAGCATAAAATGATAAAAAAACTAGATTTTACAACATCTAGAGGAGATTTTTAACTAGCAACTGTCAAACTAGGGT
>CADBNY010000133.1 GCA_902796215.1 uncultured Erysipelotrichaceae bacterium
GTTTCTTTATCACTTGGATTTACAGGGTTAATTGGGTCTTTTTCTTTTTTCTCAGTGGATGTTTTCGGTGGTTCTGTTGGTGCTGGTTCTGTATAATTTGGAGTACCACTATTGTCTCCTCCACCATAGCTATTGTTTCCTCCACCATAGCTATTGTTTCCTCCACCATAGCTATTGTTTCCTCCACCAGAACTATTGTTTCCCCCACCAGAACTATTGTTTCCTCCACTAGAGCTTTGATTCTCGTCTTTTCCTTTTTTATCGTCATCTTTTTTAGGCAAAACACCAGCTTCTTCGGCTTTTTTTATAGTTTCTTTCCCAACACCAGTTACAGCATCTTTAGGAGATGCTTTCCCTTTTATGGCATCTACCGTTTTTTTCAAATTGTAAATAACTCCATATACTGGATTCGACAAAACAAGGGCACCAACTCCCAAAGATCTAGCAACTTCTTTTGCATCTATATCAAGATTGGATACAACTTTTCCTACATTTTTAATAACGCCATATGGAGTCATTGTATCAATAAAGCTTGTTCCCATGGTTTTAATAAATTCTTGTGCATTTTTATCCTGTGATATTGCCTTTCCTGTATTTATTAAATTACTGACAGGAAAATATAATGGATTGGTAATAACTACACCTTTTCCTATAATTTCAGCAACTTTTTTTGCATCTATATCAAGATTTGATAGGGCTTTCCCTGCTTTCTTAATAACTCCATATGGAGTAAACAAATCCATTATACCTGTTCCCATATTTAAAAGAGTCTCTCCCACTGTGCTTGAACTTGATGATCCTTTTGAATAGGATTCTACCTGTTTTACTTTTTCTTGAAGTTTTGTACCTATTGCTTCTATTGAACTACCAATTTCATTAAAAAGAGAATTAATATTTTCTACTTGAACTGTTCCTGCCTTTTCAGCTACCTTATTCAATTCATCAATAGCTGCTGCAACATTATCCCTAGCACTTGTTACTATACTTGTTGCAATATTACTTGTATCTGTTACTATTTGCTGCACTTTGGTATTATTTACTTTTACACCATTATCTTTGCCAAATACCTTATTACTAACTGTGTTTATGAAATCGTTTATCAACATATTCTGTCCTCCTTTATATTCTTTTTTAATTAGATGCTTTTACATTTCCACCAGATGCTGATACGCTAGCCAGTGCTTTTTCATTATTTTCTAATTGTTTTTTATCATGTTCTTGTACTGCCAAATTATATAAAGGATTTATTAAAGATGATATTTGTGCTGGAACTGATTTTACGACTGAGCAAACCTTTTCAGCACTATTTTCCATTGTCTTTCCATTTACAACAAGAGCTTCTTTTAAATCTGGTTCTATTCCTTCTACAGCAGTTGCTATATTTCGACATTCCTGTTCAACAACTGAAACAACATTTTGAATGGCGCTTTGAACTTTCGCTGGATCAATATAATTATTTGCATCTTCCCCTGTTGTTGGACCTCCTACTACTTTTCCTTCTGCATCGTATGCTGTATATGTTACTGGTGTTACCATATTTTACTCTCCTTTTTTTTACAATGTATAGGAAAAAGAAAAACAATTTCTCTTTCCTATACATTGCATGCGCAATGCATATTATTGTTTTTATTAGTTATCACTTTGTTTGCTAAATCTATCAAGTTCGTCATTAACAGTGTTAATATTTTGAGCAGATTGATTCATACTAGTTGTAGTTTCAGCCATTTGATTATTGCGATAATTTGTTAATTCTCTTCCTAAATCCTCTGCCCATTCTAAATCCATACCTTCTTGTTGATTTTTTTTATATGTTTCCATTAAATTATCAAAGCTTGCATCTAACTCTTGAGAAAGCTTTCTAATTGTTTCTGCATCTTCTTCTGTAGTTTGCAAATTTGTGCGTAATTCTTCTGACATTGTATCACTCCTTATATTTTTATTTAGTGCAAATCATTGTCTATTAGTCCATCAATTAATTTTGCACCTTCAATCGCTTTTGCTGCTGTGAATTCTGCAGTATTTCCTATAGTTTTTTTAACAGCATTAAACATATCTTCTTTTTCTTGCAACTTAGCTTTTAATGCTTCTTTTACTGGACCAGTAATCGCTGTTGAATTAATAACATCTTGTAAATGTTGATATTTTTCAACAAAGTCAGTTCCAGCTTCTTCTAGTGCTTTACTAGCATTTTGAATATTTCCTGTATCAAATCCTATTTCTGTTTTTCCCATATTGTATTCACCTCCAAATATTATTTTTAGAATATTTTATTCGTAACCGAACCCATATCCTATAAGTTGATTTTACCTATTTTTCTCCTATTAAGCAAGTCTTTTTTTTATTTTTACATTTTTTTACAAAACTTTCATATAATTTGTTATAGGTATTTATCAACACCTATTTTTCTAATGAGCATATTTTATATTAGAAATAAAAGATAAATATTTCTATTTTGTAGAAGGGAGGCTTGTTATGAACTGTTCTAATGATAGTTGTTCTTCTTGTTTTTTTGATATTTTAAAAAAAATATTAATACTTCAAAAAAGAGAGTTTGATCAAGATAACTTTGTGGGATGTGATAAACCATTTTTAGGTCCTGCTTTGACAAGTGTTTGTTATAACACTAGACCAATTCAATTATATAATTGTTCAAATGGTAATCCTTGGTCTTTTAGTTATACTTTACCTGATGGAACAGAAGGAACTAGTAATATCTTCCGTATTGAATCTTTAGATGATTGTTGTTGTACATGTCGTCTTTTATATCTTAATACTGAATCAAATCAATATACTAGTACTGGACAATTTGTAACGATTAATTTGAACTGCTGTGGTGCTATTCGTTGTTTAACTGATACATATATTGATTTGTGCTAAAAATAAAAGAATATCTTTTCCTATGATATTCTTTTTATATATACAATATCTTCTATTGGAATTCTTTCATCATCTATTGTAATAATATCTTTTTTTGTTTTTATTATAATAGATGTTTCGTAAGACTTCTTTTTTGTTTTTATAAATACTTTTATATTATTATTTATATTTTGTGTATTTAGATCATTAAATATGGAATTTAATTCTTCCATTACTAATTTTTTTTGTTCTTTTTCTAAATAACAAACTTTTTTATTATTATCTGTAATAATACTATTTTCATTCTTATATAATTTTGGTAAATCTTTCATAATTATTCTCCTTTTTATATTTTATGAATTTTTTTCATAAAAATACTATCTTTTTGGTATAATATTAGGAGGAGGAAATATATGAAATATAAAATTAATTATAGAATACTGATTCCTATTATTATTCTTTCTATTGTTAGTGTATTAGTAATTTATAGCGCTTTGACATATACATCTACTACTTTGGGCAATTTAGCTTTAAAACAAGCTATTTGGTATGGGGTTGGATGGATTCTTGTTATTATACTGGCTCGATTAAAAAATGAATATTTATATCAACATACTTGGTTTTTATATATTTTTGGAAATGTTTTACTTTTATTATTATTGCTTTTTGGTACTCCAATTAATAATAGTAAATGTTGGTTTGTTATTCCTGGAATTGGTAGTATTCAACCTAGTGAGTTTATGAAAATATTTATTATGTTATCCTTGGCTACTATGATTCATAATTTTAGATGTGATTATAACAATCCTAATATGAAGGATGAATTTTTATTTCTTTTGAAAAGTTTTATTGTTGTTTTAATTCCTTCGGTTCTTACTTTTTTGCAACCTGATACTGGAGCTGTTCTTATCTATTTAATTATTTATTTATCTATGATATTTGTTAGTGGTATTCGTTTTCGATGGTTTATTGGGTCAGGATTTATTTTATCGGCGATTGTTTGTGGATTTTTATATCTTTACTTTTTCAAGGAAAATATTTTTATAAAAATATTTGGTTCATCAATTTATTATCGTTTGGAACGAGTCTTTAATTGGAGTAAAGGATCTGGTTTACAATTAGAAAATGCAATGTCTGCTATTGGTTCGGCAGGAATGTTTGGACATGGATATAATCATACTCCTATTTATTTTCCAGAGTCTTCTACAGATTTTATTTTTGCTGTTTTTGCTAGTAACTTTGGATTGGTTGGTGTCTTTCTATTATTGTTTGTAATTTTTTATTTAGATATTCAAATTATCTTGCTTTCAAGAAAAAAAATAGAGGATAAAGATAAATATATCATTGCAGGAATTTTAGGAATGCTCATTTTTCAACAAGTTCAAAATATTGGAATGACTGTAGGGCTTCTTCCAATTACTGGTATTACATTACCTTTTATTTCTTATGGTGGAAGTAGTTTACTTTCTTATATGTTGCTTGTTGGAATTCTTTTAAATATCTCTATTAAGAAAAATAGAGTTTATAAATATCGATAGTTGAGGTGGTAAAATGAAAAAAAATGAATTTATGGATGTGGCAATTGACTTGTCCGATGATAATTTTACTAAAAATTATGGGGGACCATTTGGGGCTTGTGTTGTTAAAGATGGGGAAATTGTTGGAAAAGGAATTAATCGAGTTATTAAAGATCAAGATCCTACAGCTCATGCTGAGATAGTTGCAATAAGGAAGGCTTGCAAAAAGTTAGAAACTCATGATTTGTCTGGATGTGAATTATATACATCTTGTTATCCTTGTCCGATGTGTTTATCAGCTATTATTTGGTCTAATATAAAAACTGTGTATTATGGAAATACCAAAGAAGATGCTGATGATATTGGTTTTAGAGATGATTTCATTTATGAATACATTGATAAATTAGCAAATGGTGGCAAAGAGAATAGTATTTTAAAACTTTCTTCAATGAATCGTGATGATGCTATTAAAGTATTTGAACAATATAAAAATAGTAAAGATAAAATTGTATATTAAAAAGAGGCTATGATTTCATAGCCTCTTCATATGCTTCTTTTAATTGTTTTCCTATCTTTTTGATATCTCTTTCTTTTGCTACTTTATATCCTTCTTCTGTTAAATCTGGACATTTGCCTTCTAAGATGTTTTTTATTTTTTTCTCAAATTCATCTACATCTTTTGCTTTATATACATTTACTCCATCTTCTAACCAATCTTCAAACACAGGTATGTCTCGTATTAGTGCTTTGGTTTTACAAGCACATGCTTCAATAATTGGAATTCCTTCTGTTTCTTCTAGTGTTGGGAATATATATAAATCACAACCATTCATTGCTTCAGCAATTAAGTCTTGTTCTACATAACCAGCAAATAATAAGTTTTCTCTTTTTGTATTCACAGCTTCTCTTATTTCTTTTGGAGATGCTGATAGTGGACTATATCCAAACCAGATAAATTTGTATTCTGGTAATCTTTTTGATAGTTCTACAAAATCTAGAATTCCTTTTCTTTTTATGTATAATCCTAATCCAATAATTACCTTTTGATTTTCTTTTATATTATATCTTTTTCTAAATTTATCTTTTACTGTTTTATCTTGTTTAAACTTATCTAATTCTATTCCATTTGAGATAGCATAAATATGTTTTTTAATACCATATCCTTCTAATAATCTTTTAGAATATGGTGTTGGGGTAATAATAACGTCTCCTAAATTATAGCATTTTATAATCCACTTTTTAAAAAAAGGGGCAATTTGTTTTGAAAAAATAAAACTATTTCTAAAATCTTCTTCTGTTGAATGGGCATGGTACACTACTTTTTTGCCTCTCTTTTTTGCTTTTTTAGCAAGATGATAAGATTTTGGACCATAATAATTTATGTGGACAAGATCATAATCATCATGAATGTTTGTTGTATATTCCACTTTTTCATATTCTAATGCTTTTTTTTGATGTTGAATGGCTTTACCTAGTCCACTCTTTGATATTAATTTTTCTCCTTCTGTATATAATAATACTTTCATAACTTCATCTCCTATATTTATTTTTTATTCTTTACAGTGTGGGCAGTGATTTTCCGCTAATTTAGATCCGCATTTGGGACAAAAAACTGTTTGTAATTTCATTTTATGGTTATCCTTAGAAACTTTTTGTATTCTTTTTAGGGAAATTGTATATAAAAAAATTGTAAATATTAAAAAGGTGATTATGAGAATTTTATATCCTGATAGTACACAAAAGTCATAAACACCATGAAGAAGTATCGGAATTATTATACTAAATATGAGGTATTTCTTTTCTATTTTTTTATTGTTTTGATATTGATTTTGCTTAGCCATACTGAGATAATATCCCATGAAAATGGCATTACAAGTATGTCCTGGTATTGAATATAGAGCTCGTAAAATGATTGATAATATTTTTGTATTTGTATTTATGATATAGAGACAGTTTTCAAAAAAGGCAAAACCTAATGATACAAATATTGAATAAATTATAATATCATAAGTCTCTTCAAATTCTTTATGTTTATATCCTTTAAAATATACAAAAATCCATTTAGATATTTCTTCCAATAAGGCAATACCAATAAAGGAGTATAAAAGAATATTAATAAAGTCCATATCTTGTCTTTTCATTTGCATGAAAGGTGCAAACTTCGCTAAAACCGTTGATAATAGCATCACTATAAAACAAGATATTATTCCTAATACAAAAAATGATAGTAATAAATGAATTGGTTCTTTATTTTTATCTTTATTATAGACTAGTATTGATATTAATA
>CADBNY010000134.1 GCA_902796215.1 uncultured Erysipelotrichaceae bacterium
ATTATAAAGCATTTTTTAGGTTTTAACCTTTTTTATTGATATAAAAAGAGATTATTTATAAATCTCCCCACTTTGGAAACACTATCTTTTTTTTATTAGAAAATTGACAAAATAGTATTTCTTAAGTATAATAAAGCAGAAATTTTAGGAGAACGCCTATGAAAACAAAAAAAATAAAAGACAAATGTTTAGTTGCTATTTGTATTAGCTTTTTACTAATTTCAACTGGACTTCAATCAAACATAATGTTAAAAAAAGAAGTTCCTTACGAAATTAACTATGAATATGTAAATATAAAAGATATGGCTCAAGCAAAAGTAACCAATAAAGTAGAAAAAGTATCAGTACAGGAACCAATAACAGCCCCATTAACTGCATTACTATTAAGTGATAAACAAGGAGAAAAAGAAAAGGATAAGGGAGAGTTAGAAGAAGTAGAATTAGAAGAAAATCCAAATCACCAAGAAGAACCACCACAAGAAGAACCGCAAGAACAACAAGAAGAAACTCCGCCACCTCAGATTTGGTATCTACCAACAGAAATGGGACACATTACCCAAACTCCACACTATGGACACACCGCCTTTGATATTACAAGCCCACGAGCTCAAGAAGAAACAATATTTCCAGTAGCAAATGGTGTTATATCAGGGATTTATAAAGATGGAGCAGGAGCTTTAATAATAACAATATTACACGATATTGATGGAAAAAAATATACATCACAGTATGTACATTTATCAAGATATGCTAAAGATTTATATGTAGGAAAACCAGTAACCATAAATGATGCTTTAGGACAAATGGGAACCACAGGAGTTTCAACAGGAGTTCATTTACACTTATCTGTTATGGATTGTGCATTATTTGACTCAAATGACCCAAATTGTAGTAATTTAAATTATTTCTTTAATTACAGCAATAAAAGAGTAAATGAAGGATATCTTGGGTTAAGCTCAATGATGATAGTACCAGAAGAATGGAATAGCAGATAAATAAAAAAGATTAAGAAACAGTAAAAAGAAGTTGCTAAATATATGTATAAATGCTATATTAATAATAAATACGTTGACAAAGGATAAGATAGATTAGTAAATATTTAAAAGAGAGTTCGTACATGGTGGAAGCGAATAAATAGACTGTTCTATTACTACCTTTCGAGTAGAATTATACAAAGTAATTCCGGACACCCCGTTATATAAAAAAAGAAAAAAAAGGATGGTACCGTGCACAGCACTCCTGTACACTCCTTTTTTTATTTTTATGAAGGAGGATTTTAATGAAAATAGAAGTATTTCATCAAGCTGCCATCAAATTAATGGGAGAGAAAATTATATATTTTGATCCATATAATATACAAGAAGAATACCATGATGCAGACTATATTTTTATTACTCATGATCATTATGATCACTATGATGAAAAATCAATTAAAAATATAACAAAAAATACAACAAAATTAATTGTACCAGAGTGTTTAAAAACTATAGAAAATGATTTAGTAGTAGAACCAAATAAAGATTATGAAATAGATGGAATAACTTTTCATACTATTTCATCCTATAATGTAAATAAAACATTTCATCCAAAAGAAAAAGAATATGTAGGATATAACATCCTATTAGAAAATGAATACTACTATATTATGGGAGATACCGATCGAACACCAGAAACCGATATGGTAAAAACAGATTATTGCTTTGTTCCAATAGGAGGAACCTATACGATGAATACCGAAGAAGCAGCAGATTACATAAATTATATTCATCCTAAACAAGCGATTCCAATTCATTATGGAAGTATTGTAGGAGATGAATCGCTAGGAGAAGTATTCAAAAAAAAGATAAAAGATGATATTAAAGTAACGATATATATAAAGAAAGAGGAAAATTTATGATAAATATAAAAGAAGATGAAAAATTAAATGTAAAAAACCATTCGTGTGCACACTTAATGGCACAAGCAATCAAACACTTATATAAAGAAGCAAAATTTTGGGTAGGCCCAGTAATTGAAGAAGGGTTTTACTACGATATTGACCTAGGAGATAATACTTTAACAGAAGAAGATTTACCTAAAATTGAGAAAGAAATGAAGAAAATAGCTAAAGATGGTAAAAAAATCATCAGACATGAAATATCAAAAGTAGAAGCTTTAAAACAATTTAAAGATGATCCATATAAGATTGATTTAATTAATAGAATGAATGAAGATGAAACAGTAATTAGCTGCTACACACAAGGAGATTTTACAGATCTTTGTAGAGGACCACACGTAGATTCCGTAAAAGAATTAAAATATTTTAAATTATTAAAAGTATCAGGAGCTTACTGGAAAGGTGATTCCAAAAATAAAATGCTTCAAAGAATCTATGGTGTTTGCTTTGAAAATGAAGAAGATTTAAATGTTTATTTAAAAGAATTAGAGGAAGCAAAAATGCGAGATCACAGAAAAATTGGTAAAGATCTAGGAATTTACATGATGAGTGACTTAGTAGGAAGAGGGCTTCCAATGTATTTACCAAATGGATTCACTCTATGGAATGAATTAGAAAATTATATTCGCGATAAAGAATTAAAAAGAGGATATTTACATGTTCAAACTCCACCACTTGGAAATGTAGAATTATATAAAACAAGTGGTCATTGGGATCACTATCAAGATGCAATGTTTCCTAAAATGGAAGTAGAAGGAGAAGAATTTGTTCTACGACCAATGAATTGCCCACATCATATGGTTATTTATGGAAATGAAATACATTCATATCGTGACTTACCAATAAGAATTGCTGAAATAGCTAGAGATTGTCGTTATGAAACAAGTGGCTCTTTAAAAGGAATTGAAAGAGTACGCACTTTCTGTCAAAATGATTCTCATATCTTTTGTACTAAAGAACAAATAGAAGCAGAATTTAAAGGTGTAGTAGATTTAATCTTAGAAGTTTATAAAGAAATGAAAATTACAAATTATAAATTTGAATTATCTTTAAGAGACCCAGAAGATAAGGTAAAATATCATCAAGATGATGAAATGTGGAATCTTGCCGAAAACAAATTAAGAGAAGTATTAGATGATTTAAAAATAGATTATGTTGAAAAAATAGGAGAAGCAGCATTCTATGGACCAAAATTAGATGTTCAAGTTCGTCCAGCTGTTGGAAATGAATTCACATTATCAACTTGTCAACTAGATTTTTGCTTGCCTACAAAATTTGATTTAACATATGTTGATAAAGATGGGGAAAGAAAAACTCCAGTTGTAATTCATCGAGCTGTATTTGGTTCACTAGACAGAACAATTGCTTATTACCTAGAAGAAACAAAAGGAATACTACCAACTTGGTTATCTCCACTACAAGCCATAGTAATTCCAGTTAATACAGAATTTCAAACAGATTATGGAAGAGAAATCTATGAATTGTTAAAAGAAAATAACATTCGTGTAGAATTAGATGATCGTAATGAGAAATTAGGATTTCGGCTAAGAGAAGCTCAAACAAAAAAAATACCATATACAATTATTTTAGGAGATCAAGAAAAAGAAGCTAAAACAATCAGCTATCGATTATTTGGACAAAAAGATACAGTAACAGTATCACAAAGTGAATTTATTAAACTAATAAAAGATGAAATTAAAACAAGAAAAGTAAGAGATAAGTAATTATAAAAATGAAGGACAGGTGGTGTTACAATGAATAATGAATTAGCAAGTACAATTCGTAGTAAAGTAGATATTGTTGATATCATTGGAGAAAGAATACCACTAACTGCCAGAGGAAAAAACTTTTTTGGAATTTGTCCATTTCATGATGATTCAAACCCCTCAATGTCTGTATCAAGAGAAAAGCAAATTTACACTTGCTTTTCTTGTCATGCAACTGGAAATGTATATACATTTTTAATGGAATATGAACATATGGATTTCAAAGAAGTTTTAAAATACTTAGGAGATAGAGTTGGAATAGATACTGGAAATATATCCATTAGAAAAAAAACAACCAAATTTGATAAACTATATGATGCCTATTCTTTAGCAACAAAATACTATCAAAATAATTTAAATAGTATGATAGGAAAAAGAGCAAAAGAATATCTAGAAAATAGAAAAATCGATGAAAGCTTAATAAAAGAATTTGAAGTAGGATTATCTCTAGAAAAAAAAGATGACCTAACAAAGCTATTAATAAACAAAGAATATGATTTAGTTACACTAAATAGAATAGGTTTAACCAGTGATAATCATGATGTCTATAATGATAGAATAATGTTTCCATTATATGATATTAATGGGAAAGTAGTAGGCTTTAGTGGCAGAATTTATAAAAATAATGGTCAAAATAAATATGTAAATACAAAAGAAACAGAAATATTTAAAAAAGGTGAAAATCTCTACCACTATCACATAGCAAAAGAAGAATGTAGAATAAAGAAAAGCGTTATTATACTAGAAGGATTTATGGATGTAATTCGACTAGCATCAATTGATATAAGAAACACAGTAGCCTTAATGGGAACAGCTTTAACAAAAGAACAAATAAGCTTAATAAAAAGACTTTCTAACAATATTATTTTATGCTTAGATGGAGATGATCCAGGACAAAAAGCCATGCTAAATATCGGTAACACTCTTTTTGAACAAGGAATAGAGTCAAAAGTAATAACACTTCCTAATCCAGAAGACCCTGATAGTTACATTTTAAAAAATGGGAAAGAGCGATTTGAAGGTTTAATAGAGTCAGCTATTAATTTTTCAGATTATAAAATGAAAAAATTGAGAGAAAATGTTGATTTTCGTTCAGACGAAGCAAAAGCAGAATATATAAATAAAGTTATTGAAGAAACATCAAAAATAGATGATCAAATTCATAGAGAAGTTGTACTAAAAGGGCTTGCAAAAGAGTTTGATATAGGGTATAATACACTGGAAATGCGTATGAATAGCTTTTTGAAAAATAAAATTCAAAAAGAGCCCACATTCATACCACAAAAGAAAGTTACAAAAAAAGATAAGTATCAAAAAGCAATAGAACAAATTATTTATTTCATGTTAAATAATGATTGGATTATTACCCAAGTAGAAAAAGAAAGACTAATCTTCCCAACGGAAGTAATACGAACGACTTGTAGCGAAATAATTTATTATTATAAAAAATATGGAGAAATTAATGTTGCTGATTTTTATACTTACATACAAGATAAAGAAAACATAGTAAAATTTCTAAATGATATTTTAGCAAGTGACTATTTAGAGACTACTAATAAGGAAGAGTTATTTCTATATTTCAAAGTTGTGCGAGAATATAGTACAAAATGTGAAATAAAAAGACTCACAGAATTAATGAAAAAAGAAGTAGATCCAATAGAACAAGCTAAAATAGTAGAAAAGATTAGAAAGCTTAGGTTAGGAGATAATTAGAATGTTGGAAGAAATTAAAACTCTTGATGAGAGAAAGAATAAATTGCTTTCTCTAGGAAAAAAGCAAGGATTTGTAACATATGAACAATTAGCTGAACAATTAAAAGGGCTTGATGTAGATAGTGATACTTTAGATGACCTATACAATTTCTTAGTAGAAGCAAATATTGAAATTATATCTGAAGATGGAACAGATGATGATGCAACAGGAGAAGAAATTACTCCAAATATGCAAGTGGAAGACTTAACATTATCAAAAGATGTAAAAATAAATGATCCAGTAAGGATGTATTTAAAAGAAATTGGGCGTATTAACTTACTTACATCAGATGAGGAATTTGAATATGCACAACGTGCAGTAGCAGGAGACAAAGAAGCAAAACAGATGCTTGCAGAATCAAATCTTCGTTTAGTAGTAAGTATTGCTAAAAGATATGTTGGACGTGGAATGCTATTTCTTGATTTGATTCAAGAAGGAAACATTGGATTAATGAAAGCTGTTGATAAATTTGATCCGACAAAAGGTTATAAATTTTCAACTTATGCAACCTGGTGGATTCGTCAAGCAATTACTCGTGCTATAGCTGATCAAGCAAGAACTATTCGTGTTCCAGTTCATATGGTAGAAACAATTAATAAATTAGCTAGAGTACAAAGACAATTAACACAAGAGTTAAATAGAGAACCAACAGACGAAGAAATAGCAAAAAAATTAGGAATTAGTATAGAAAAAGTAAGAGAAGTATATAAAATATCACAAGATCCTGTATCACTTGAAACTCCAATTGGAGAAGAAGATGATTCACACTTAGGAGATTTCATTAAAGATGAAAGAACTATGGGTCCTGAAGAATATGCAACAGTAGAAATGCTAAAAGAAGAATTAAAAGATGTTTTAAAAACTCTAACAGAAAGAGAAGAAAAAGTCTTAAGATTAAGATTTGGTCTAGATGACGGACAATGTAGAACACTAGAAGAAGTCGGACAAATCTTTGGAGTTACAAGAGAAAGAATCCGTCAAATAGAAGCAAAAGCGCTTCGAAAGCTAAGACACCCATCACGTTCTAGAAAATTAAAGGACTTTTTAACAGACTAATGAAAATTAATGCTAGATTAAAAACAATAGGGGATTTAGTGGAAGCTAATTCCTTTTGCTTAGATATAGGATGTGATCATGCACTATTAGATATCTATTTAGTAAAAAGACAAAAAAATATCAAAGCAATTGCATCAGATATTGCCAAAGGACCAGTAGAACAAGCAAAAAACAATATAAAAAAAGAGCGATTAGAAAAAGAAATAGAAGTGCGCTTAGGAGATGGATTAAGTACTTACAGTAAAGAAATAAATACAATTATTATTTCTGGAATGGGTGGAAAAAATATAATAGGAATTTGTAAAAATCATCCAAAAGTATTGAAAAAAGTAAATACACTAATTATTAGTCCAAATAACTATCAAGAAGATGTAAAAAAGTATTTATGTAAAAATGGGTTTTATATAAATAATGAAGAATTTGTAAAAGATAATCATTTTATTTATCAAATAATAATCTTTAAAAGAGGAAAGAAAAAATATACCAAAAGAGAATATTTTTTTGGTCCAATCTTTTTAATAAAAAAAGGCCCATTATTTAGAGAATACTATGAAAAAGAAAAAAAATCTCGAGAAATTCTTCTAACTTTATTACCAAAAAACTATCGTTATAAAAGATATAAAACAAAAAAAGAACTAGAAATGATAAAAAAAGAAATAGAAGACTAGTAATTAGTCTTTTTTTGTCATATAATAAAAATAAAGTAATGTCGAGGTGCATTTATGAAAGTTGTAAAATTAATAATAATTGTAGTTTTATGTGTACTATTTCAAGGATATAATGTGTATGCAAAAGACACCATATATTCAATAAACAAATATTCAGAAGAAAATTTAAATTTCATCAAAAGAGGCTATAACAAAAAAGGCAAAAAAGATGGACTAATTGTTGGAGGAAATTATCTAGAAGAGACGATTGAAAACGATAATGGTACTTATCAAAATTACCAAATTATACTAGCAAAGTATAATAAAAATGGAACAATAGCTTGGAACTATACTTATGGAAATACCAAAGAAGATAATATAGATTGTTTAGAATATACATATAATGAAAATAGTGAAATAGATGGTTACTTAATTTGCTTAGAAAAAACATATGATATTGTAAATAAACAAATACCTGAAGGCGAGGATATATCTGCTACTTTATTAAAAATAGATTTAGATGGTAATTTATTATGGGAAAAATCAGCTGGACTAAATGAAATTACAAAGATAGTAAAGATAACACCTACTTGGAGTGATGATAAAAAAATAGATGGTTATATTGCAATAGGATACAAAGAAGAAAATAACAAGAAAAAATCAATTATTGTAAAATATGACAGAGATTTAAACATCATTTGGAATAAACCATGTGAACAACAAGAAAATGAAGATGTATTATATCAAGACATTATTCCAATACAAGAAGAAAACAGAATAATAGGTTATTCTCTAATCAAAAGTATTAAACAAGAAAATGTAAAAGAGAAAAAAGAATTACTTTGGCTAAATCAAGAAGGAAATAATGAAACAATTTTAGATGATTCATTAGAAAAATATCAATCATCCTATCTAGAAAAAGCAAATAATGGATTTATTTTATATGGAATTACTTCTGATGTTAAATTAAAAAAAGGAAAAAAGAGCTATTATTTAATAAATTATAATAATCAAAAACAAATTAATTGGGAAACAGTAGGAGAAGATCCAGTTAATCAAGACAAAAGAGTAGTATTATTACCAAGTGAAAAAGAAATAATAAATGATTATACATTATTATATGAAAATAGTGTTGACTCCAGTAAAGAAGTTATAAAGCTAGATGCAGATGGTACTATTCAAAAGAAAATAAAAAAAATAAGCAACGATTATTACAGCTTTGAAAATTTCTATATAGAAAATGATACTTTATATTTTGTAGGACAAATTAATTGCCCAGAAGACGATAATTGCGAATATGATAAAAATTCTTTATTTTTAGTAAGTGACGAAGATACCGTCATTGAAGTAAAAGATGATGATAGTAAAAATATAATTATTGGAATAGGAGTTATAATTATCATAATAGGAATAATTATTTATAAGAAAGGAAAGAAGAAAGAACAGGCATCATAAATTGTTTTATATTTAAAAAGATATTTTAATATAATATAGTAAACACTAATACAAACAAAAAAGAGGTACGAATATGACTATAAAAGAAGATATCGAAAAATATGCAGAAAGTTTTTTAATTATAATAAGTCAAGAAGATATTAATAGTAATAAACAGAAAACAGGTTCTTTTACATACAAAAATGAAGGAGAACAATTAGAGGATAAATATGGATCAGAATCATTTGATTTTGCTATTATTAAAAACGGAAATGAAATAACAGTAATAGAAGAAAAGAAAGAAGAAAATAAAAAACTAGTCACAACATATAAAATGAATAACGAAAATAATCATCTTTATATCAAAATAATGTATAATGGTAGTGACGAAAAATATATAGACATAGAAGATGCAAATTACACATTAGAAACTGCTTTACTAGAATGGATAAAAGAAAGAATAAAAGAAGAAATAAAAGGAAGCCAAAAAGTATTAAGAAGAACTATTAATAACAATATATAATAGTCTTTTTCTTTTTTTAGAGACTTATTTTAACGTTGTCATCAAAGAAAATCAAAAAACTAAACAATATGTAATGAAGACTAGAAAAAACTAGTCTCTTCTTTTATTCTTTGACTCTTTTTATAAATCCGAATAAACTACCCAAAATAGAAATGATAATAAGTAATATAAAGTAAAATAAAATTTTTATTTGAAATTTATGAAATATAAATGAAGATAAAGTAAATATAATAATATAAATAAGACTGTAGAAAAATCCAATAAAGAACTTGTTTTGATTCAATTTCTTTCCAAGAAGAAAACTATTAAAAATAAAAGTGATTAAAATAACAATAAGTTTTAAAAAAGGAAATATCTTTTCTGAGATAAGATCATAATAAAAAAACAAAGTAAGTAAAAGAAAGAATACAATAATTTCAATAGTATTAAAAAGAACATGAAATCCATATTTTTTCAAAGTATTAATTTATACCACCTCTAAATAATAATATGAGTAGTATAAAAAAATATACCAAGAATCATAATAAAAATAGGTGATTAAATGAAATATTGGACAATATTATATAGAAGTTTATTTTTTTATATACTAATTACAATTGTCTATCGAATTATGGGAAAAAGAGAAATAGGAGAATTATCAATTATGGATTTCATAGTATCCATATTTATTGCCGAAATGGTTGCAATCTCAATTGAAAATCCAGAAAAAAGTATCTTAGTATCTTTAATTCCAATTCTATTATTAGTAA
>CADBNY010000135.1 GCA_902796215.1 uncultured Erysipelotrichaceae bacterium
TGTTTAGAAGATGATAAATGTTATAGTGATGTATTTAATGAACTAATTGAAAAAATAATAGTTCATAATCAAAGTGACAAACAAATTAAATTAGATATTTTTATTAAGACAGGAGAAAGTATAAATACACTTTCTGATAATTTAGGCAAAAAGTTTCATTTACTGGACTCTCATACAACTTACTTTCTAATAAATGATACTCTTACTATAACTAGAGAAATAAGCAGTAAATATATTAGAAAGTATGATATTTAGTTTAATTATAATTGTTTTGTAGAACTATAAAATATTGCTTTAAATAATGTATGTGGGATTATCACAAGAGGGTTAGAATGTGATTTTGATTCTGAGAAGGAAATTTTTAAGGAATTTCATATTGTTGTTTCTGAAAATAAATTTCATTCAATATGCAAGTAGAACAAATAAAGGATTTGGTATTAAACAGCTTTCTAAATATTGCAAATTGGGTTTAGATGAAATTGTCATAATTGGCAATGATTTGAATAATATAGATATGTTTAAGTAAACTGTGGATTAGAAATAGCAACTGGAACAATAAAACCACCTAAGGAATTATTAGATTTAGCTGATATATATATTCTACTTAATGAATTACCTTTATTAGAACGATTGACAAAAAAAGGTATAGAATGCTATAATTTATTTACTTAAAGAGGGAATTTAAAATATGAGTAATATAATTTTAACTGGCGATAGACCAACAGGAAGATTACATTTAGGACATTTGGTTGGTTCTTTATCTCAAAGAGTTCAATTACAAAATTCAGGTTCATATGACGAAATGTATATAGAAATAGCTGATGCGCAAGCTACGACTGATAATTCTGGTAATATTCAAAAAGTAAAAGATAATGTTATCGAAGTAGCACTTGATTATTTATCATGCGGACTTGATCCTAATAAATGCACAATATTTTTACAATCTGAAGTACCTGAATTAAGTGATTTAACTTTTTATTATATGAATTTAGTAACACTTTCTAGATTACAAAGGAATCCAACTATTAAACAAGAAATAGTTTATAGAAATTTTGAAAATAGTATTCCTGTTGGATTTATGACATATCCAATAAGTCAAGCGGCAGATATCACTGCTTTTGATGCAAATATTATTCCAGTTGGTGATGATCAACTACCAATGATTGAGCAAACAAGGGAAATTGTTAGAACATTTAATAGGTTATATGGTGAAACATTGATTGAACCTAATGCAGTTTTACCTGAAAATGCAGCTTGCCATAGATTACCAGGAACTGATGGGCAAGCAAAAATGAGTAAATCAATTGGAAATTGTATTTATTTAGCAGACAGCAAAGAAGAAGTTGAAAGAAAAGTAATGAGAATGTTTACTGATCCCAATCATTTAAGAGTAGAAGATCCGGGAGTTACTGAAGGAAACCCAGTATTCATATATTTAGCTGCTTTTTCTAAGGAAAAACATTTTCAGGAATATTTTAGAAATCCTGAAAATGGTGAATTAGAATACAATAATCTGGACGAATTAAAAGATCATTACGAGCGTGGCGGTTTAGGAGATATGAAAGTAAAAAAATTCTTGAATTATGTCCTTGAAGATACACTAGCTCCAATTAGAGCTAAGAGGCATGAATTGGAAGAAAAGATTCCTGAAGTATATCAAGTTTTGTTTAAGGGTAGTGAAAAAGCAAGGAAAAAAGCTGCAGCAACACTTGAAAGAGTAAAAACTGCAATTGGTTTAAATTATAGAAATGATTTAGATTTGATAAATGGTCAAGTAGAGAAATATGCTTTACTTCATGCAAAAGAAAAAGACTAAAAATAGGTAATGAAGAAAAAGGAACACTTAAAATTTTGTAAGTGTTCTTTTTGGTTCTTTTTTTTTAAGGAATTCTCTCCTTATAAAAAACAAAGTCAAAATAAAAGAGAGTGGACACGATGCCATTCTAAAAGAATTTATATTATTATGAATTTTAGTTCTAGATATTTATTTCCACAAGATGGACAAAATCTAGATTTACAGGTAGATATGAAAATGTAATTTATTTTAAATGATGATTTAGTCTAATTTTGTTTTTTGAGATGTTTAATTTTTTAATTTTTTGTAGAACTTAATACCTTAAGTTCTTTTTTATTTTTATAAAAATAAACTTAAAAGAAAGGATAAAGTATATGAAAAATGAAAAAAAAGTTCCATATAAAAAAATTCAAATAGAAACAAGTATTAAACTACTTGAATATTTAAAAAGAAAAAGTGCTATAGATGATGGAATGTATAATTTTTGTATTAATAAATTTTTGAATAAAATTGAACTTGAAAAAAGTAAAATTAATGATGAATATATGAATGATTTGAATAATTACAAATTATTAATTTAGGAGGTGTAATTATGGACTTATATACAGTTAGGAATAATATTATGAAAGGTATTCCATTACAAGAATTAAATTTAAAAGTATGTTTTTATGCTAGAGTGTCAACTGATAAAGATGAACAATTACATTCTTTATATAATCAAATATCTTTTTTTAATGATTATATTAGTAAAGTTCCTAACTGGATATTTATAGGTTCTTATATTGATGAGGGTATATCAGGTACACAAGTAAGAAAAAGAGAAGAATTTTTAAGAATGATTGAGGATGCTAAAAAACATAAATTTGATTTAATTTTAACTAAAGAAATATCTAGGTTTTCAAGAAGTACATTCGATAGTATTAAATATACTCAAGAACTTTTATCAAATGGTGTTGGTGTATTTTTCTTAAATGATAATATAAATACAATATTACCTGATTCTGAACTCAGACTTACAATGATGGCATCTATTGCTCAAGATGAAGTTAGAAGATTATCAGAAAGAGTTTCATTTGGTATGAAAAGAAGTATTGATAATGGTGTAGTGTTAGGATGTTCTAATATTTATGGTTATGTAAAAGATAAAGGGAAACTAGTCATTGATGAGAAACAAGCTGAAATGATTAAAATAATATTTGATAGATATGCTAATACTACTGATGGTTTATCTAAAGTATCAAGATATTTATATAGTATAGGTTATAAAAGTAGAACTGGTAAAAGAATAGATACAACAATACTAACAAGAATTATAGAAAATCCTAAATACAAAGGATATTATTGTGGACATAAATCAAAAGTATTAGATTATCGTACTAAGCAAAGAAAAAAATTAAATGAATCTGATTGGATTATATACAAAGATTATGATAATGTTCCACCAATAGTATCTGAAAAACTATGGGAAAGAGCAAATGAAAAACTAAAAGAAAGACAAGATAGCTTTACTAATCGTGCAGTAAATAAGGCAGTCTTTCAAAATAGATATACATATTCAGGCAAAATTTATTGTGGGTGTCATAATCTTACATATCACAGATCAAGTGCGGGCAAAAGAAAAAATAATCCTGTATGGGAATGTCAAGTATATAGAAAAGAAAGTTTAAATGGGTGTTCTAATCCTAGAGTATTTGAACTAGAATTAGATGAACTTTTCAAAGATATGTTTAATAAATTATTTAAAAGAAAAAATACTATCTTTGATGACATTTTAAATGACTGTAAGAGTTATTTAGAAACTAATAATAATGAAATAGAAATCAAAAAATTAGAATCTAAAGTATTACTTTTAAATAATAAAAAAGACAAATTATTAGAACTAGTTATGGAAGAGTACTTATCTAAAGAAGATTATAAAAAACAAGTAGATTTAATTAATGAAGATTTAGCCCTTTATCAAAATAAAATGAATGAATTAAAGAGTAATAAAAAAGATAAGAATTATATTGAAAATAAAATTAATGAAATTAAAAATACTTTAGAAAAATGTTTAGAAGATGATAAATGTTATAGTGATGTATTTAATGAACTTATTGATAAAATAATAGTTCATAAACAAAATGATAAACAAATTAAATTAGATATTTTTATTAAGACAGGAGAACAAGTTAATATATTCTCTGATAATTTAGGTAAAAAGTTTCATTTACTAGACTCCGTTGCAACAAGTTATGGCTGTTAGTGCAGTTGTTAATGGGGGGAATTTATATACTCCATATATTGTTAAAAATATTAGTGATAATACAAATACTGTTGTAAAAGAGTATAGAAAGAAATTAAAAAGAAAAGTTATTAGTTCTGAGACTTCGTCTATTATGAGAATTGCTTTAGAAAATGTTGTTGCAAGAGGAGGGGGTAAGAGTGCTTATATTGAGGGATATCGGATTGGGGGGAAAACAGGGACAGCTCAAAAAAGTAAGAATGGTGTTTATTTAGTTAACAATTATATTATGAGTTTTATGGCTGTAGTTCCATCCAACGACCCACAAGCTGTACTTTATTTAGCTATTGATAACCCTAAAAATACAGCAATGCTTTCTAGTTATACGACTACACCGATTGCTAGAAGAATTTTATTAGATATTATTGATGCATTACACATTCCAAAGCAAAAGGGGGAAGTTGTAAAAGATTTTGAATGGAATGATAAAATTCCATATGCGATTCCTAATGTTATAGGGGATAGTTTAGATATTGCAAAAGAAAAATTAATAAATTTTGATATTGTTATAGAAGGAGAAGGTAATACTGTTTTTGAACAATCTCCTAGAGCTGGAGAAATGTTAGAGGGAGGAGGAAAAATTCGCCTTTTCTTAAAATAAATTTAAACTTTAAGTAAAATGTGATAAAATAAGATAGGTGGTATTTATGAATGAGACATTTGGGGTTAAAGGTGGACATAATGATCGAAGAAGAATGATAATTCGTAAAGAACAACGAAAAAAATTAAAAGAAGCAGAACAAAAAGAGTTAATCAATTTAGAGAAAAAAGTAAAAAATGGGCAAATTATGAATCTTATTAAATTTTTACCGGTAGCAATTGTTGGGCAAACAGTTCAAACTTTAACAAATACTTCTAAGAATCAAGATAAAAAAGATTCTTTTTCTCAGCAAGAAAAATTATTGAGTAAAGATATAAATTCTTCTAAAAAAGAACAAAATAAAAGTATTTTAGGTATCTTAAAAAATGGAAATTTAGTTTTTAAAAGGGATAAAGAAATTTCTAATTTATCTTCAAAAGATAATATTGATAGTGCTGAAAAAAAAGATAAGTATAGAGAAATTAAACCTACAAAAGAAATTGGTCGAAACACAATTTTTATTCCTAATTTCTCTTCTCAAAAAAA
>CADBNY010000136.1 GCA_902796215.1 uncultured Erysipelotrichaceae bacterium
AGGCTTCAATATCACGTGCATATGCATATTCATTGTAAAAATTATTCATTTGAAAATGAACACTTTTTAATTGACTTAATTTATCAAGCAAATCTGCTACTATACTATCATTATCTTTGTATTTGAGCCCTCCAACTGTTTCTAAATAATAATTAACTAATTCCTTTTGTTCAACAGACGCGTTATTTCTATAATAACCATACTTTGATCCTATTTTATATTTTGTGTTCTCTGTTATGATATCCCAGATTCTTTTAGAAATTTCTAGTATATTTTTTCTTATAGTATCATCACTTTTTTGGTCACAGTATAACCCAAATATAGAAACCACAAAATCATCTAATCTTTCTTCTGGGATTTTTGAAAGGTCTTTACAGATTTCATCAAAATCCTCTTCTGGAATTTCTTTTGTTCTAATGTTATCAAATAACTGTTTTATTGCTATACTTGATGCATCAGGTTCTAATGTTATAGCATATTTTATTCCATCTTCAAGTAAAGAAGCTAGTTTTATTCCTGTCAGTTCATTAACGTTTGGATGTGCAGCACTTGCGTGATTTCTCATATAATTCATATTACTTAAAGTAGTAAATGCATAATCGTCAAGTATTTTCATTCTATTTAATGCTTGCAATAAATCGTGATCAGAAATATATTGTAAATCAGATTCTTCTTCTAATTTTTTATATTGAGAGTTAACCTGTTCTGCAATACTATAAAAATACTTTAAATCATATGATACAATTTTATTTCTTAAAGTTCGAATAATTTCATCCCATAAATAGTTTAAAGCACCATCAAATAGTCCAACTGCACCTGCGACAATAAATTTCGTTAAATAATCAGACTCTTGTCTTATTTCTTCTGGAAGCGTCTCAATTGATGAAGCAAAGTTATTAAACAGTTTTACTTTTTCTTCGTTTGTTGCTAATACGTTGGTAGTTGGTAATTTGTTCTCTTGCACGAATATTTCTAATGGTTTAGAAATGGTTTCTAAAGTAGTAATGACATTTCCATCATCAATTTTTGGTACTAATGTCATTTCTCGATTTTTATCATTCATTCTATAAATTCCTCCTATTCATTTTTTGTATTATTTACAACTTCTATTTCCATTTGATTTATAAAGTTCTCTAGATTATCTAATATTTCATCATACAAAACTATTTGAATATGTGCATATGAGTAATTCAAGTCTCTTAATGCTTTTCTGATTTTCTTTTTTACTAAATCTATTGATATATTATTTTTATTTGCGTAGTTTTCAATATTTTGTTTACTCATCAAATAATTGTCACATCCAATTACAAGCATTCCTGTAGCCGATTCTGATCCTTTAATTAACGCACCATTTTCTTTATCATATGGAAGCATCATCAAATAATTATTTACTTGAGAAATTGCTGTACTAAGTTTTGCAGTAGGAACGATATTGTCATGAGAATCATCTAGTTTGAATAAATACTCATCAGATTTTTTTAGCTCAACTATATCTAGAAATCCATATCTATTCATTGTTAAAAAATCTAATCTGCTTTCAGTATTTCTCAATTCAGATTCTATTTTTATCCATTCTTCTGGTTTCTTTTGTTCTATAGAACCAAATAATAAATATGAACCATATAAATCAAAATATCTTTGCCATGCATATTCTTTTCCTATGTATTTTCTTTCTAAACCTATTTTTTTCTCAACTCCGATTTTCTTGGCAAGTAAATCTCTTCCTATAGTAACAATGTCTCTCAAACGATCTTTATTTATATCAGTTACATCTTTTAAAGATATTTTTACATTTCCATCTTTTATTAATTTTGGAATAATCTTTGCAATCGTATTTCTATCTTTTTCATTTAACTCGACAGAATCTATTCCTTCTGCTATTGCAGTTATCAAATTTGTATATTCATATGATGAGATTTTTTCATTATTAGATAATTTTTCAATATTTTTCTTTAATTTTTTAGTTTTTTCAGCTGGCTTAACAACTTCTTCTTTAAATGTTGTAGTGTACACTATAACAGTTTTTGTATTATCATCAAATTCAATTTCACCTTCACCAGGTTTAAATAATAGTTTTATGTTATTATCTATCTTTTCTTTTAATTCTTTTACACTATCAACGTTGAATAATTTTAAAAGTTGATCTTTAAACATAGTTGTAATAATTCTATTATCTGTATCAGCAAAATAGTGTGTTCTACAAAAAGAACTTTCATCTTCAACTCTAAAACCATTTTTAAATAATACTACTATTTGTTTTTTATTAGCATCATATTCATATTTTACAGATTTTCCCATATTTATCCTCCTAACATTAAAAAAGAGTATATTCCATTATTAAAATGAAATACACTCCTATCATCTACATTTATTATACACCATTATTAACATTTTTTAAATAATCTTGAAGTTTTTTATCGGTACAATACACATAGCATCCCTTCATTCCTCTAGTCATTAAAGTTCTATATGTATTTTTGATTATATTCTCTGCTATCTTTTGAGCAACTTCTTCTCCTTGTTCATTAGCTATTTTCTTTATACCTTTTAAAGAGTTATCTGTTGATGCTCTTTTTGTATAATCGGTAACAATATGACCAT
>CADBNY010000137.1 GCA_902796215.1 uncultured Erysipelotrichaceae bacterium
AATTTTTTAATGCTTTTATTATAACATTATGTCCTCTAAATACAACAAAAACTATTTTTTTTCTAACTTTTCTTCAAGTTTGTTTAAAAAATACAACTGACTTTCCACAATTTTTTCTTTTGCTATATCAATATCCATCCATTCATATCGATCCATTTCTGGAAATTCTTGTATTTTTCCAGAACCTTTTGGAAATTCCGTTTCAAAAGTATTACTCCTACAATTTTTAAGATCAAAATCAGCCTCAGTATAAAACATGATAACAAGTTTTCTATGACTTGTTTTCTTAGCTCCAAGATAAGAAAGAGGCGTTGAAATTTCTAAATTTGTTTCTTCCTTAAACTCTCTTTTAGCAGTATCAATCATTGATTCATGAAAAGAAGCCTCACCCTTAGACAAAGACCAACCACCTATATCCATATTCTCACGATATGGACCACCAAAATGGCAAAGTAAAACTTTTAACTGATTATTCTCCCTTTTATAAACTAAAATACCAGCACTACGCTTCATATATCCATCTCCTACGAATTTTCGCCCTTCAAATCATCAAACATCTTAGCTATTGTCTCACTATTATGAGTTAACTTCTTTATCGTTAAATCATCTATCTTATTATTAGCAAGTCTCAAATTATTTTCACTAGATAATAAAGCATCTTTAGTTTTTTGCAAATGATCAATTGTTTTATCAATCTCATCTATTGCTTTCTTAAACTTCTCAGATGCCAAACGATAATTTCTACCAAAAGAATTTTTAAAAGAATTAATATTATCTTCAAAATTTTTAATATCAATATTTTGATTTTGAACTATTTTTAGCTCTTTCTTATATTCTAAAGAATGAAGAGCTAATCCCCTAATTAATGTTATTAAAGGAATAAAAAACTGTGGCCTTATAACATACATTTTATCATATTTATAACTAACATCTACAATCCCACTATTATAATAATCATTATCTATCTCTAGTAAAGAAACTAATACAGCATATTCACAATTTTTTTCTCTACGATCCTTATCTAATTCTTTAAAAAAATCTTCATTTTTATGTTTAGTAGATGTCTCATCTGCTTCATTTTTCATTTCAAACATAATAGAAACAAATTCAATTCCATCCTGATAATCCCGATAAATAAAATCTCCTTTAGACCCCGTTTTTATATCATTATCTTTTTCAAAATAAGCATTTGAAAATAAAGGACGAAGTTTATTAAATTCATCACTACAATGTTTTTCTAAACTTTCACCAATCATCTTAGTAGACTGTCTAGCTTTAAAATCTTTATAATAATCAATTTGTTCATCTTTTGATTTTAATTTTTCATCATAAGTTTCTTTTAAATTCTTTTCTTTTATTAAAAATTCCTTCTTACTAAGTTCTAAACGACTGGTTAAATCATTAATTTCTTTTTCTTTCTCTGATATTTTATTTCTAATATCTAATTCATTTTTAGATTTTAATACTTTTAATTGATTTTTCAAATCTTGGATTTCCAAATTCTTTTCATTTATTTGATTTGTTAATTCTTTTTCTACCTTATTCTTTGTTGCTTCTTCTTTTACTTTTAATTCACCACGCAATTTTTGAATTTCTAAATTTTTATCCGCTATTTGAACTTGATATTTTTTCTCAGTATCAGAAATAGCAATTTTTACGGCATGTTCTTCATTTAACTTGTGCTGTTTTTCATGAAAAGCAAGTTCCTTTGAAAATTCAGCATCACGTACTTGTTTTACAATAGAATCATAATCAAGTTCATTAATTTGAAAAACAGTTCCACATTTTGGACATTTTATTTCATTCATCCCATCACCCTCTTATAAATATTTATCAATTTTTAAATTGTTCTATAATCTCTTTAGCAGCATTTTTCCCAGCTTCCATAGCTAAAATAACAGTAGCTGCTCCTGTTACAGCATCTCCTCCTGCATAAACAGAATCAATAGATGTTTTTCCACCATCCACTTCAATTAAACTACGATCAGTAAGCTTAATATCACTATTTTTTAATGCTGTATGGTTTGGACTTGTTCCAAGAGCCATAACAACCATATCACATGAGACAGTATGCAAAGAAGATAAATCTTCTTCTACAGAAGCTCTACCATCTTCACCTTTTTCTCCCAATTTCATATTAACAACTTCCATACCAACAACATTATTATCTTCATCTACTAGTATTTTTTTAGGATTTACTAAAAATTCAAAAGGAATTCCTTCTTCCATTGCATGCTCAACTTCCATTTTTCGTGCTGGAAGTTCCTCAATACTACGACGATACATAATACGGGCATCTACTCCTAATCTTTTTAAAGAACGTACAGCATCAATTGCTACATTTCCTCCACCAATAATATAAGCTACCTTTCCTTTCTTTACTGGTGTTTTGGCATCATTCTTATAAGCACCCATTAAATTAATGCGAGTTAAAACTTCATTAGCTGAAAAAACTTGATTAGCATTTTCCCCTTCAATTCCCATAAATCTAGGAAGTCCAGCTCCTGTTCCCAAAAATATGGCATCATATTTTTCTCTTAAATCATCAATAGTTAATGAATTACCAATAAAAACATCACATAGAATTTTTACACCTATTTTTTTTAAACTATCAATTTCTTTTTGAACAATAGACTTAGGTAAACGAAATTCTGGTATTCCATAAACTAAAACCCCACCTGGTTTATGTAATACTTCATAAATAGTAACATCAAAGCCTGCTCTGGCAAGTTCTCCAGCACAAGAAAGTCCTGCTGGACCACTACCAACTATGGCTATATTTTTACCATTTTTTTCTTTTGAAATAGTGGAAGAAAGATTGTTTTCTAAAGCATAAGTAGCAACATATCTTTCTAATGCTCCAATAGATATAGCCTCTCCCTTTAATCCTTTTATACACATTGACTCACATTGTTTTTCTTGAGGACAAACCCTTCCACAAATAGCTGGTAAAGAAGAAGAGTCTGAAATAACTTCATAGGCCTTCTTAAAATTTTTTTCTTTTATGCATTTAATAAATTCTGGTATAGCAATATGAACAGGACATCCTTGTACACATCGAGGATTTTTACATTGTAAGCAACGATTTGCCTCCTTTAATGCTTCTTCTTCGTTATATCCAAATTCAACCTCATCAAAATTATGAACACGTTCATTTGCTGATTGAACTCTTCCCTTTACTTTAGAATCATTCATATTATTTTCCTCCTTCAAGTATTTTTTTCATCTGCTGCCATTTTTCTTTTTCTTCATCTTTATATACGTTTAATCTTTTTAAAGCTAAATCAAAATCAACTTCAAATCCATCAAATTCAGGTCCATGAATACAAGCAAACTTTGGTTTCCCAGCAACTTCACAACGACAAGCTCCACACATTCCACTACCATCAACCATTAAAGGATTCATACTAACAATTGTTTTAACATTATACTCTTTTGTTACTAGAACAACATTTTTCATCATAATTACTGGACCAATTGCAACAACAATATCATATTTATCTATATTCTTTTTTAAAACATCTGTAACAAAGCCTTTAATTCCAAAAGAACCATCATCAGTAGCATAACTAATTTTATGAACAACTTTTTCAATCTTATCACGAATAAGAAGTAGATTTGCCTCTCTCGCTCCATAAATAACATCCACATCAAAACCATGCTCTTTTAAAAATTTTACCTGCGGATACACTGGAGCAATTCCTACTCCACCAGCAACATAACAAATCCTTTTACCTTTAAACATATCAACATTAGCACATATTTCGTTAGCATTTCCCAAAGGACCAACCACACCAAATATATTATCCTTCATGGTACTTAATTCCTCTGTTGAAGCCCCAATAACTTGATAAATTAGATAAAGCAAACCCTTTTTCTTATCATAATCATAAATTGTTAGAGGGATTCTTTCACTATCTTCCTTTGACATTACAATAACAAATTGCCCTGGCATACATTTTTCTACAACAAGTGGTGCTTCCACTAACAACTCATACGTATTATTACAAATTAATTTATTATAAACTATTCTATACACAAATATCACATCCTATATTAATTTTAAGAAGACTTTTTCTTTCCTATTTTCTTAAAAAATGAGAAAAGAGAAATAATATAACTATGATCAACATTAAAAAGTAAATAAAAAACTCCAAGTATAATAGAAAACGGATGAAACATTAAAAGCAATAAAACACTAGCAACCATTGCAATATATTTCACCATATTGAGTTTTTTCTTATATCCATAAATAGTAAAAATAAGAAGAAAAACTTCCAAAAACCATAAAAAATAATCAAGCCTTGGTATTGGATTTTTATGAAAGATTATGGAAAATAAAACATATCCAACAAATATTATTAATACAAAGGTCGTCATTCGAATTGCTAATTGAACAAACTTATCATCATTATAATTATTTTTTAATTCTAAAATAGGTCCATTAGCAAGTTCTGAAGGAGTAGAAACACTTTCTTTCTTTTCTTCTTGTTTTGGTAAATATCCAACCAACTCTTCTTCATTAATTTTTAAAACTGGTTCCCATTTTTCTCCATAAGAATTAATGACAATACCACAATATACTTCTAAATTAGGATTTTGTAAGGTAATCCTTATACTAGGAGCAACCTTAGTAGCAACATCAATAACTCCTTGGTCATAATTAAAATTCATTCCTTTAAAAAAAACAATTTTTCCATCCATGACAAATCCTCGAATAACATTATCAAACTCATCAGGATTTCTTCCCAAAGAAACAAACCATTCTCTATGATCCATATTACTATTTTGCAAATAAACAACTTGATTATCAAAAACCATAAATAAAACTTTATTATTTTCCATACCATCACCTACTATATCATTATACAAAAAAAATAAGCACTTGACTACTCTTATAACAAAAAAAAGAATCTAGCTCTCACTAGACTTTTTTATTACTTCTTATTTCCAAAACGATTAAATGGAAAAATAATTAATTTTGTTTTTCCTAAAATCTTTTTCTTATGAAAAGCTCCATAATATCGACTGTCTCTAGAATTCGTACGATTATCCCCTAATGCATAATAACTATCTTTTGGAACCTTTGTTTTAAAATCTTCTGTTTTCTCACTACCATAATTATCTTTTATTTTTTTACCATTAACATATAATTGATTATCCTTATATTCAATCGTCTCTCCAGGAAGACCAATAACTCTTTTAATAAGATATTCATCCCCATCATCAATTACCACAATATCAAAACGTTTAGCACCAGACAAATGATAATCAAATATATTTAAAATCATGATATCCCCATCATGAAGAGTATCAAACATACTACTCCCATTAACCTTTATAGGAGTAGCTACAAATTTTTTAAATAAAAGAACTAAAATAATAATAATAACATAAGAAAAATATTCTTTAAAATAATAATTAAACCCTTTCACACTTGTATCATCCATATAGCCACACACAGAAAAAATAAGGCACCGGCCTTATTATTTTTGTCCTCTCTCTTTTATACGATATCCACCAATTAAACCTCTTAAGAATGTAAGTTTAGCACGTCTAACTTTTCCTCTACGTACAACCTGAATTGAATCCACATTTGGTGAATGAATTGGGAAAGTTCTCTCAACTCCAACTCCACTAGACATTTTACGAACTGTAAAAGTTTCAGAAACACTTGAACCACGACGAGCAACTACAATACCCTCAAAAATCTGAATTCTCTGTCTTTTACCTTCAATAATTTTAACACCAACTTTAACAGTATCCCCAACACGAAATTCTGGAATATCTTTTTTAAGTTGTTTCGCATTAATTTTGTCTATAATATTCATATCACAAGTCTCCTCTCTATATATTTTTTACAAATGATCATAATCAAAAAGAACAGCGGATCATTCCACTAGACGAATTAAATTATATCACATTATCAAAAAAATGCAAGAAATATTAA